>JAAYIG010000103.1 GCA_012523595.1 Fibrobacter sp. | reverse complement strand
TCTTTGGAGAGACTGAATCAAGTGCTATCTCTTCATATTTGAAGTTTCTCTTGGAGAGTTGTCAGACCGGTAACAATGAGCAAGCTGGAGAGTTGTCATTTATCGAGGCAACAGAGATCTCCGGTTCATGCAAAGGATGGCCGGCGGTAATCGGCGATCCTGAATTTGCAAAAAAAGCATTGGAGAACTACAAAGATTATCTGAACAGGAAGCATCGGAAGGCTGAATATAATGTTGTGCTTGAGGAAGTTGCCAGGAGGGTATGTGAGACTTACAGCATTTCCCTTGAAGAACTGATGAAGCGGGGAAGGAAGGACAAGCGGTCGAAGGCACGAGCTGAATTCTGTTATCAATCCCATGAGCAGGAGCTCATACCTTTATCTGTCATTGCCAGGTTTCTAAAAATGACTATTCCTCCAATTGCTGTTCTTGTGAAGCAAGGTGCTTCTGAGGTGGAGGAATACTGCTCTGCATAGGGCCAGATTGAATTAAACACCTTCTTAAAAGCTGCTTGAAGAGCCTGCCTGGTCCAGGAAGTGGAAGGTTTTTATACACTTGCCTGAAGAGGATAGTCTCCAGTAATATCAATCCCCAAATCAGATATCTTTAGAATAAAAAAAAGCCTTTTTATTTTGCGCGATAAGCAATTACACATAACTAATTAGTCCGTCCCTGAAAACGAAAACGTAACACTCAAACATAATAAAATTGGTCCGTCCCTTTCTCTTGAAACGATAAAGAGTTACTAATCATAGATTCCCAACGAAAAACTTCTTAAAAGCCTAACCCGAAAACCTACCTGTGGATTGAGTTATATCCCCTGATAATAGGGCTATTGTACCCTCTGCTTGTAAGAAAGATAACCTGCTGAAATATCAACCCAGAAACAAGCAAATGAGATCATTTATTATGACCTGTAACTACACTTATTCTAACCAAAATAGTCCGTCCCTTTTGCAACTGAACACCTGTATACAAAACTATCTCTTATATCATCCTTAATTAAATCTAACCTCTTATATTTCAATCAATTACGCAGTGTATTGTATACAATTTGTATACACATTGTTAAAGAACCCCCTAAATTCCCCGGATTTTGCTCCTTTAAACTCATATATTATTCATTGTACCTTTAATAATCATGAAACCTGCCTTTAAAAGGAGATGATAAAATGCTTACGAGTGCTCCTTTCACCAGAAATGTCCCAAAACTCATTGCCGGAATTTTCCTGATTTCTGTTTTCGCCTTTAATTCAGAAGCACAAAGAAAGATGGAAAACCTTGGAAGAGGTCTGGTAGCCGTCAGACGATCCTCAAGCCAGGTTCTTGTAAGCTGGAGAATACCGGTTCCCGAGTTTTACAATGGCACAAAATACAACCTCTACAGAGGAGATACCCGGATTGCCGCAGACCTTGAGGTCTCCAACTACGTCGATAACACCAACTCAAACGGGAACTACAGTGTGGCTGCAGTTGTTGGTGGAGTTGAACAGTCCAGATCCGCTGCAGTTTCTGTCGTGACTTATGTTCATGGATCAAACACCATACCCTGTCTGCGGGTTCCCATCAGAAAACAGGCTGGATATACACCAGGGCTAATCTGGGTAGGAGACCTGGACGGTGATGGGGAGTATGATTTTGTTATCATGAAAACTCCCTCAGACGCTGCAAAGACCCAGGTAGTAGAGGCATACAAACGTGATGGTACATTTCTATGGCAGCTTGACTGCGGACCAAACAGTCTGAACAGAAACAATATCGAACCCGGTTCTTCTTCAGTCGGTATAGGACACAATGACTGCCTCACCGTCTACGATATCAATAATGACGGAAAAGCGGAAGTGATCATGAGAACGGCAAACGGAGTGAAATTTGGCGATGGTTCCGTTCTCACAGATGCAAATGACAACCGTCTTTTCATATCGGTAATGGAAGGGATGACAGGAAAAGAGATTGCACGTGCGTCAATTCCTACAGATTACATCTCTGACGGACCGATGAGTGGACACATGGGAATAGCTTATCTTGACGGGGTGAATCCCAGTGTAGTTTTCTCTGCCAAAAACAGAGTAGGTTCCGGCGGCTTTAATATGATGGTAACTACATACGGTTATGCCGGCAGTGAATTCAGGATGCACTGGAAATGGCTCCGCGGAAACCAGGACTGTCCTGATGGTCATAATGTGAGGACAATAGATGTCGATGGGGATGGGAAAGATGAGATCATTCCATTTGGATACTGTCTCAAGCCTGATGGTACACTTCTTTACAGTCTGGGACGGACCGGCGGGCTGGTTCACGGTGATCGCTTTCATGTGGGAGATCTTGATCCCTCACGTCCCGGACTGGAGGGCTATGCAATACAGCAGGATAACCCTTCGAGACTTGCATGGGCTCTTTACGATGCAAAAACAGGATCCATTTTACAAAAGCAGATTCTCGATCAGGTAGCTGATCTTGCCCGGGGAACTGCCGGGGATTTCGACCCCCGTACACCGGGATATGAATTCTGGACTTTTACAGATGGCATTTACAATGTTAATGGCTCAAGAGTCTCAAATGCACTTCCGGCCTCGTATCCGAATCTGCGAATCTGGTGGGATGGGGATCTGCTCAGTGAGAACCTGGACAACAATAAAATGACTAAGTGGAATTACCAGAACAGCAGTGAAAGCCGCCTGTTTACTTTTAAAAACAATATTCAATGGGCGCGGAATGTACCCGGATTTTACGGCGATATACTTGGTGACTGGCGCGAAGAGGTGGTATATGTTGCTGATGATCAGAACAGTCTGCTTGTGTTCACCGCCACAGATCCTTCACCAGACAGAATCTACACTCTTCCCCACAATCCCGCATACAGGAACTGTATGACATTCAAAGGGTATTACCAGTCAAATATGGTTGACTTTTACCTGGGCAACGGGATGAATACTCCTCCTAAACCCAACATATCAATAATTGGTCAAAATGCCTCCTATTCTCTGACAACAAAAGTAATCGGATCCGGTTCGGTGAGCAAATCACCCGATTCCGACAGCTATAAGTCCGGTGTTGAGGTAACACTTACAGCATCTCCTGCAGAGGGCTGGGAGTTCAGCGGGTGGAGCGGAGCTCTGAGCGGTACCGAAAAATCCGTCAAAATAACAATTAACAGTGATATCTCTGCTGTTGCCCACTTTACTCCATCTGTTCCCTCAGGTACCAAAAAACTGGCTATCATATCCGCTACGGCAGGTGCGGAGCAGACAGGTAATCCCAAAGAGAACTCCTTTGACGGAAATACTGCCACCAGATGGGCAAACGATAATACTATTGAGAATGCCTGGATAACTTTTGATCTTGGTTCCACAAAGGCTATAAATGCTCTCAGGATTATGGCTCAGAATGGAGTAAGCAGAACTTATGAGTTGAAGATTGAAGTGGGTGATGAGCAGATGGTGCAGGTATGGAGCGGTACCACAATGTTGAACCCTTCACTTCAAACAATTATTACCACTGAAAAAACCGGCCGATATGTGAAAATCAGCGCTTCAGGTGTCAACTCTGATAATAACAACTGGCTGAGCATCATTGAAGCGGAAGTTTGGGGAAAAGATGCTGCTGTGAATACAGGAACAGTTCCCGGCAAAATAGAGAAGTGGTCGTTCGATATCAATGGTTCCGGTCTCATTGTAAGGTCTCCCGGTAAGGAGAAAATTGATATTAAGCTTTACAATGCTCAGGGAAGAATTGTGTCAGATTTTTACAGTGGCAACCTGCCGCATGGAATCCACAGAATAGCTATTAACAACAGATTACCTGCGGGTTTTTACGTGATGACAATAAGGATTCCAGACAGAAACGAAGTTATAAAAAGCCAGTTTATAATCCAAAAATGACATTATTGTATCCTTATCCGTAAAAGACGAAAAAAACTTTGTTATAGAGTTTTTTAAGGAAATCATTCAAAAACAGGGATGATTGTAACAAATACTGCAAAAACTGATTTACTTCTTCTCAAATCTTAAAAATGGTATTTAAATAAACGCCTGAATCGGTTCCTCTACAAGCTGTTCTGGATGTTCAGCCTAAAAACTGATATTCTTTTTTAAAATCCTGTATAGTAATTGTTGATAGAGAAACCTACTGTGGAACCTCAAATGCCTGAAAACTGTTTATAAAATGTATATTTTATCAAACGCCTCTGGCCTTGTATATTCATACCGGTCAAAGGAAATTTTTTAACCCGGGATTACATATGAAACAGTTGAAATTAATCTCTTTCATGGCAGTTGCATTTCTTGCATTGTCAGAAGCAGAAGGTGCAACAGTAATAATCGACCCATCAGTAAAATATCAGCGTTTTGAGGGATGGGGAAGCAGTCTTTGCTGGTGGGCAAACAATACTGGACGCTGGAGTGCGGCGAACAGAGCCAGACTGGTTGGTGCAATAGTCAATCCAGATACCGGACTGGGTTACAATATCTTTAGGTATAACATCGGAGGAGGTGACAGACCGGGGCATAATCATTTGACCAAAGGTAACGGAGGTGCAGCCATTCCCGGTTTCAAGCCCACTGAAAACGGTCCATACGACTGGAGTGCCGACTCCTGTCAGCGCAACATTCTCCTTGAGATTGCTGCTCAGGGAAAAGATCTTATCTTCGAGGCATTCTCCAATTCTCCGCCCTGGTGGATGACAAAGAGCGGTTGTGCTGCCGGCAGCAGTGATGGATCTGACAACCTTAAGAGCGACTATTTTGATGACTTTGCTGACTACCTTACCGAAGTCGTAAAGCACTATAAGGAAACCTATAATATTCTTTTCAGAACCGTTGAACCATTCAACGAACCAAGCGCTGGCTGGTGGAATTCAAACGGAACCCAGGAAGGGTGTGGTTTCAAAAACAATCAGTCCCTTATGATAGTGGAGCTTGGTAAAGCACTTGCAGCCAAAAACCTTTTCCCTGCAACAACAGTCAGTGCCTCAGATGAAACATCCATTGAACAGGCACTTAAAACCCTTAACGCATACAGTCAATCCGCACTTGACTACATTTCTCAAATCAACACTCACAGCTACTCCGGGTACAATTTCAGAACTCAGCTTGCGCAGGCTGCGGCATCAAAGGGCAAAAGACTCTGGCAGTCTGAGACGGGTCCTCTGCATAAAGATGACAACAGTAATATTGCACTATGGATGGCGGATGTGATCATACGTGATTTACGCGAGATGAAGGCTGAAGCCTGGCTTGACTGGCAGATCTGCGATCCCAGTGGTAACTGGATGACTATCAATGCTGATCTCACCAATCAAAGATTCACATATACATCAAGATTCTATATGCACTCGGCTTTCTCAAGGTTTATCCGTCCAGGTTCACAGATAATTGCAAGCAACAATGACAATACTGTTGCCGCACTTGTACCATCAACTGGAAGCCTTGTGGTTGTAATAAGAAATGGTACCGGCAGCAGCGTTGATTACACTTTTGATTTATCAAAATTCTCCGAACTGGGAGAGACAGTAAAGATTCACAGGTTCTCTCTCCCCGGCAGTCTGACCTCCTTGCCTGATATTCCTGTTTCCGGCAAATCTTTCTCTATCAGTGTTCCAGGTCAGACTGTTACCACCTGTGTAATTCCGGGAGTGATTCCTGCTGAATGCGATCCACCGGTCCTTACCCCATATGCGAAAGTTAATAATGATCCCTGGCAGGAAACAGATGAAGTAACTGTGGATGAAGGGGACTCTCTGATACTGGGCCCGCAGCCCCTGACAGGTGACTGGACCTGGTCCGGCCCGCAGAATTTCAGTTCAAATTCAAGAGAAGTGAAATTTGAAAACATCAGACCCGGCCAGGCCGGAAATTACAAAGCACTTTACACAAACAGTTACGGCTGCACAAGCAGTGTAATTATCAAGGTAAATATAATACCAGTTGTTTCTCTTGTTAATCAGTTTCAAAAATTCACATTCCGGCCGGTTGGAGTTAAAGGAAGCATAATAACAGTTAACGGAAGCGAAAACAGGCCTATTTTTCTTGAACTGTACAATCTAAGAGGTTCTGTTATTTATAGAAAAAAAGTGCTGAAACCATCCAGCATCCCTGTCTCCTCGATTGCAGGCAGGGGAAGCTACATTGTAAAAGCGATGGGGAATTCCGGTGAAGTACTGTATATAAGCAGAATAAATGGTATTTAGTTTGTTGCTTTCAAAGGCATTTCAGGATCGACTGCATCATTTTTCCGGAATTCATGCTTGGCATAAATAGCTCAGAGTAAAAAGTGTCTCTTGCAATTAATATCTGTTGCCAAGGCACGATGCCTGTGATCAGAGGCAGCAGCATTTAAAATTTCCTGTGCCTCAATATCTCCTTCAGACTTCTTAACTATTCAGAATCAGACACATGACAGTCCTCATCCATTGCAGGAAGAGGATCGGGGATTTCCTCTTTTCTGTCCCTGAAAATATTTACAAAACAATACACATTAAGTCCGATAATCACAGTCCAGATAAGCGCCATAAAGATCCACCCTAAAGGCATCATTTGTTCACGCATGAACCGTTTCCTTCTCAAGATTGTTAACTGTAGATTTATTCTCGTTTTTATTCTTTTTCCATGCCAGATAAATGACCAGATTGATCCCGAAAAGAAGCATTAGAAGGAGAATTCTGAACGCTGCAATAAATACTGTTTTAGACAGTGTTACACCCAGAAAATTCACCTGTTCCGATGGATCTATTCCCTTCAGGGTAATAAATCCCCATCCGTCAGTAATAAACCAGGCTGTCAGGATTACCAGAAGGTAAACAGGAGTCACGTATTTGAGGATGTATTTGAATATGACCGGAAGCCTGATATGAGCACCCCTGTTCAGTTCATCCCAACCTTTATCAATTCCCAGTACCCATGCGAACAGAACTGCCTCGATGGTTCCAAAGATGACAAGCGCAAATGTTCCTCCCCAGAAATCAAGCTCATCGATTGCACCGCCCGACAACCCGAACACTCCGATAAGACACATAATAAAAGACAGCAGGGCTGTTACCGCAACCGCCCTGGATCGTTTCCATGAGAGCTCATCCTCAAGAAAACTGATAGAGGGCTGTATAATGGACATCGATGAGGTAATTCCGGCAAAAAACAGCAGCATGAACCAGATAAACTGCAGTAGTGAAGACAACGGTATCTTCCCCAGCAGCATTGGCATGGTATTGAACCCCAGCCCGAATGTCCCCACTTTTGCCACCTGTTCTACATTGTCTACACCGAAAAGCACAATTGCCATCGGAATTACTATTGTCCCCCCGATTATTACTTCAGCAAACCCGTTTGCAGCACAAGATGACAGAGAAGATAACGCGACATCCTGATTACGGTGGACATATGATGCATAAGTAAGTATTACTCCGATACCTACACTGAGAGTAAAGAAGATCTGCCCTGATGCTTCCAGCCATACTTTGGGTTTCAGCAGTGAACTGAAATCAGGATTCCACATAAAAGCCAATCCACGGTCAATGTCTGGAATGGTAAGGACACGAATCAGAAGCACTATTCCAAGAATAAAAATAAGTGGTAAAGCAAATTTATTGGCCACTTCAATGCCACGCCGTATACCGAATCCGATTATGGCGAAATTCAGAATAAATGTCACCAGAAAAAAGACAAGTGCAGCAGGGATATTTGCGAAAAGTGTAGTCTGGAGAGTTATATAGTTGCCGAAAAAAACGGTGATAGTATTTGTTTCTACTGCATTAAGCAGCTCACCGTTAAGAGCATAGAAGGCAAATCCCAAAAGCCACGATTCAATGTAGACATAGTAAAAATAGATCAGGAGCGGACCCAGGATGCCCAGCGATCCAACATATTTTGCCCACGGTTTCCTGACTACAACATCGAGAATACCGGGTGCACTCCCATGTGAATACCTGCCTCCGTATCTTCCCATAGTCCACTCTACCCAGGCAAGTGGTATCCCCAGAAGTACAAAGGCTATCAGGTAAGGGATCAGAAATGCCCCGCCACCATAGGTTGCTGCCTTTACCGGAAAACGCAAAAAATTCCCCAACCCGATCGCGCTTCCTGCAACTGCCAGAATTACTCCGAGTTTCGAACCCCAGTACTCCCGCTGTGCCATTTTTTGCTTGTCTCCTGATATTCTATTTCAGTGCCATTTTTATACTAAAACTAATTTCTCTAAGTAAAAGGAACAAGTATTGATGGAAAATCCTTATGGTATGCAAAGAATTGCTTACCACAGGCAGCGGTGACATCATTTATACTAAAAGTCTCCTTACGGGAGATGCATTCTTCATGCATTTTCCGGATTTGTAATGACTTTTAATTTAATTACGGGATTTTTTCCTGAACAACAACAATGAAAAACAAAATTCTTTCAGGATTCCAATCACTGAAAGCTGCTGTAATCGATGCTTCATCTGTCATTTACATGAAGAAATCCGGTTTTTTCGATGTCGCTGCCCGGTGTATTCAACTCCATACACCTGAAAGCTGCCTGAAAGAGACCGGGTTTTCAGAACTGTCTGTTGTCGTACACTGCATCGATATCCGCGATACTACTGCCGATAAGCAGCTTCTCGACCTGGCGCAAAGTTTACATCTGCCGGTCATTTCAGAGGACAGGAAGATACTGATGAGCGCTTCTAGAAACGGGATCACTTTCTATAATTCACTTATGATACTTAATTTCCTGCTTTACAATAAGAGTATCGGTACCGGGAAGTTCATGGTTTTTTTGAAACAATTGACAGGTATTGCACGGTACAGTGAGAAAGTATTACTGTTTGGAAAAGAGATCACAAGGATGATTCTTGGAGAGATGAACTGATAAACTGCAGTTTTTTCATCCCTCACTCCTAATCTGGAGTAGGAATCAGTATCTGTCGAACTGTCTTCGTAATCAAACCTGCCGCTACTAATCTCAATGTACGCTTCGGCTTCGCTCAGTGTACATTGAGAACATCCAAAGTATAGCCGGAGTGTGGGCATTTTAGCCACCAGAATCTTACCTTCAAACCAGACTGATTCACTGTTTTCATCCCTTAAAGGGCTATATTTATATATGGACTCTGCAACCGATGATTCCCGTTATATTATCAGGTAATTATTTCAAAAATCCATTCAACCAGGAGCAGTCATGCACTCAGTGACTATTTCATTGCATAAAGAAATATTCCGGTCATTCTGGCCGCTCATATCTTTGTACACTGTTACTTTTCTCCTTATAATCACTTTTGCCGGATCTGCTCACAGTGGTCAGTCCGCAATTGAACCGCCTGTATTCAGAGATGTTTCAGTGCATGACCCATCAATATTACGTGTTAATGATACATTCTGGGTTATCGGATCCCATCTGGCATCAGCATACTCTACCGATCTTATCAAGTGGACTCAATACACAAATGACGGTGTAAGAAACGGAAACAAGCTTATACCAAATGTCACAGAAGAGCTCAGTGAGACCTTTGCCTGGTCTAAAGTGACAGGTTTGTGGGCTGGATGTTTTACGCGGCTTGATAATGGTAAATTTTACATGTATTACTGCTCATGTGAAGGTAGCTCACCGCTCTCAGCTCTTGGCATTGCAGTATCCAATAACATTGGCGGACCCTATACAAATCTGAAAATACTGTTACGGTCCGGAATGAATGGTACTGGCGAGGACGGTACAAGATATAACGCCAATGTCCACCCTAATGCCATCGATCCCCATACCTTTTTTGACGCGCAGCATACACTCTGGATGGTGTACGGTTCATATTCCGGTGGAATCTATATCATAAAGATGGATCCTTCTACCGGATATCAGTTACCAAATCAGGGATATGGTAAAAAACTCATGGGCGGCAATCATGGCCAGCTCGAGGGAGCATTCATCCAATACAGTCCACACACGAAATACTACTATTTGTTTATTTCCTTCGGCGGATTGGGTGCAAACGATGGATATAATCTCAGAGTAGCGCGTTCGAAAAATCCCGATGGTCCCTATCTTGATCCAATGGGAAACGATATGATTAATTGCAAAGCTACCGGAGGCGATACCCGGGGAAGCCTTGCACCTTACGGCCATAAACTGGTGGGAAATTTCCAGTTTATGGATGAAAATGGGAAAGCTACAGGCGTTGGATACGCCTCACCAGGCCATAATTCCACCATTTATGATTCGGTAAGCAACAGGTATTTCAATATCATGCATACCCGTTTTCCCGGCAGAGGCGAGTTCCACCAGGTCAGGGTTCATCAGATGCTTCTGAATGAAGATGAGTGGTTTGTAATGGCACCACACAGGTATGCGGGAGAGAATGCCGGTCCCATCAATGCTGAATCTATCCCTGGGACCTATGCATATGTCGACCATGGCCGCGATATCTCCGGAACGATAAAAAACTCCCAGAAAGTAACTCTCAACCGTGATGGTACAATCAGCGGTGCTGTTACAGGTACATGGGAGAAGAGGGATGATTACAGGATCCGGATGACTGTCGGAGGAACAGTTTACAATGGTGTAGCATTGCGTCAATGGGACAGCGGTCTGGGACGGGAAGTGATGGCCGTAAGCGTTATGTCTGTCTCCAAAGGAAACTCAATCTGGATGAGCCGGCTGGACGCAGTAGTCAACATAATAAATTCCACCACTTATGAGCGTCATTTGGCTCCATACCTTACAATCAGAAATGAAAAGGCAACGTTTTTTCTTGAACATGCAGGTGAGGCCAGAATAATCGCGTATGATCTCTCCGGACGAAAAGCCGGTATTCTATGGAGCGGCCGGGGAATTGCAGGACAAAATATCGTGACACTTAATAAGACATCTCTTGAACCAGGATCATTTTTCTTTACACTCAGACACGGAAACAGTTCTGTTACCAGGCATATCGTTTTTCCATAGAATGAGTACCAGCGGTCGAAGGCCCAGGTAGCCTTTACTGGCGCAATGAGAATAGACAATTATACTTATTTTTACAGGCAATATATCGTTGCCATGTGCTTAATTCAGCATATCTTTTCAGGGCTTCCGGAAAAATGACCTGTTCTTTTTACCCGGGCCTTTATCCCGGACAAACACAAATGGCACAGATTCTTATCAGTTAATAACGAGTAAAACAGTAAACTATCAATGTAGTCCATCTGTACTATAAAATTTCTTCCGAAGATCCACCTTTTTCTGCCAAACATCCATTTATTGCTTAATATTACTGGTAATTAATTTTTTTCACTGCATTTAATCCAGGGGGGGGGTAAAGGAAAATGCTTTACTTTAAAAAGCTCAGATCTCTTGCTGTCACCACTACTCTAAGTGTGTTGGCAGCAACAGTTAGTGCGTCATCCGGAACACAGGTTGTGGAGAAACTGTCCCGGGGACTTGTTGCTGTAAAAGCAGGAAACGGGTATTTCCTCAGTTGGCGGTTGTTCGGCACCGAACAGGGAACCGACATTGCATTTAACGTATACAAAGGATCAACCAGACTCAATTCCACTCCTATTACAAATGCAACCTGCTACCAGGATAACAGCAGCGGCAGCGGAGAGTATTCAGTACGGGCAGTTATCGGGGGGCAGGAGCAGGCAGCAAGCACTGCCGAGCATGTGCTTTCATCCAATTATCTCAGAATTCCACTGAGAAATGTTTCAGGGTACAGGGCCGGTGATGCCAGTTGCGGTGATCTTGACGGTGATGGACAGTACGAGCTTGTGGTCAAAGAGGAAAGGTCTCCCAGAGACAATTCACAAAGCGGGACAACCGGAGAGGTCAAACTGACTGCATACAAACTGGATGGTACCCTTATGTGGAGGATCGATCTGGGGGTTAATATCCGGGAGGGTGAACATTACACACAGTTCATGGTGTACGACCTTGATGGTGACGGAAGTGCTGAAATTGCATGCAAAACCGCTCCGGGTACCAAAGACGGGACCGGATCATTTTTAAAGACCGGTCCTGCTGCTTCCGATAATGATAATGCCAATTACCGTAATTCAGGGGGTTATGTTCTCAATGGTCCGGAATACTTTACAATATTCAGCGGAAAAACCGGTGCTGAACTCGCAACTATCAATTACAAACCTCCAAGGGGGAGCGTATCCAGCTGGGGGGACAATTATGGCAACCGTGTGGACCGTTTTCTAGCCTGTGTCGCTTACCTTGACGGCGTTAATCCAAGCGTAGTGGCATGCCGGGGGTATTACACACGCACCTGTCTCTGGGCTCTTGACTGGCGCAATGGCAAACTGACCGAGCGATGGTTCTTTGACTCCAATGCATCAGGAAACAGCAGAGCTGTGGGGCAGGGCAACCATAATCTCAGTGTGGGTGATGTAGATGGCGATGGGCGACAGGAAATAGTGTATGGGGCCTGCACCATTGACGATGATGGCAGGTTTATCGGAACATCAAGAGTAGGACACGGAGATGCCGCCGCCTTGTCTGATATCGATCCCGACCGCCCTGGTCTGGAGTACTGGTCATGCCACGAGAGTGGCCGATGTGCTGATCTGCGCGATCCATCCAAGGCAGATGGCGGTGTCCTGTGGTCAAAGCCAGGCACCGGTGACGTGGGACGCGCAACAGCAGCAGATATTACAGCCGCTCACAAAGGCATGGAATGCTGGGCCTCTACAGGCGTAGGTCTTTACAATTGCAAGGGACAGCCTATATCCGGTTCACCGGGATCGATGGCATTTGTAATATGGTGGGATGGAGATCTCTTGCGCGAATTTCTCTCAGGTACAAATGTTACAAAATTCGGCGGAGGTACACTTCTAAGCACATCAGGAGTATCCACAATCAATGGAACCAAAGCGGTCCCGAATCTCCAGGCAGACCTCTTTGGCGACTGGCGAGAAGAGGTCATTTTCACCACAGGAAGTGAGCTGCGGATCTACACTACAACAATTCCCACAACCCATCGTCTCTATACTCTGATGCATGATACACACTACCGTGTAAGCATTGCCTGGCAGAATGTCGCCTATAATCAGCCGCCATTCACAGGTTTTTATCTGGGTGATGGCATGAAACTTCCGCAACCCAAACCGGATATCACCTATCCGGGCACAGTGAAAATTGAAGCCAGATCTACAGTACCGCATAACTCAGGCACAAAACTGGTACGCGACATTCAGTTTAGTCCATCCACCCTTTCCTTTATTATTAATAAACATAATAAAAACGTCAGAATTGATCTTTTTTCAATCGACGGGCAAAGGGTATTCAGCAGAAAAGTAAACAGCACATCCGGTGCAGTATCGGTCAGTTTGCCAAAGAAGAGTCTGCATAATGGTTATTATCTGTTAAAAATAACATTGGATGGAGTTTCAGAACTGTACAGAATATGCGTCTTCAATTAATGAAATATCCGGATTACAATTTCACGGCAAAGCATTTTTCATGCTTTGCCGCATATTGATTTGGAAACCGGCAGCCTATTCTTTACGAATTAAGATGATTTTCTTCCCGAAGGATTGTTGAAATCAGTGGGCTCAGAATCACCGGTATGGGACCTCAGGCCGGTTCCTTTTCAGAAGACCTGTTTAAAAAACCCATCGATACGAGAAACAGGAATTCTAAAACAAAAACACCGGCAAGTAAACCAATTCCTGAGTAAGTGAATCCATAGGAATGAAGGCCAACACCCAGAAGGTTTACACCGATCCATGCAAGCATCACCATAAGAATACTGATTACTGCGCATGCAGATGTTAAAGCCGACCCGATAATCTTTCCTCTTTTTGCATGAACCACTGCAGAACCCCATAGTATTATCAGTAAGGCTCCGTTTTCTTTTGGATCCCACCCCCAGAACCTTCCCCAGGCCTGATCCGCCCACATTCCCCCTAACATGGTTCCAGCAACCGTAAAAGCAAGCCCGAGGAGCATAAAGATGTACACTGCTTCAGATGTTGATTGTGTAACCTTTTTATCTGTTTTCAATGCTCTCTGAATCAGATGTATATGTCCCAGCAGCCCGGAGGCAAGGAATCCTGCATATCCGGTTGAAATCGTCACAATATGAATCGTAAGCCAGAAGCTGGAATTCAATACTGCGGTAATAACCCCGAAAGTATCGCCATTAACCGCATACCTGCCTGATATTACCAGAAATAAAAATCCTCCGCACGATGCAATCAATTTACCAAGGTTACGTTTTTGAATCAGATCGAGTCCTGTGCCCAGTATCACAATTATCCACGATACAAAAACAAACGTTTCATACAGACTTGCCAGCGGCGGGCGCAACTGTATGAATATCCTTAAAATTAAGCCTGTAGTCTGCAGCAGCCATCCACACCCGATTAAAAAGAGACTGGCAACCCCCGCCCATTTATGGCCATAAAACATCCCAAAGAGAGTAGCAAATATTGCCAGTACAAGAAGAATTCTGGCCCAGAAAAACAGATTTAATCTGTTATATAGAATTTCAAGTCCAGGGAAAGGATAATCCTTGTATTTTACAGATGTTAAATGATCGACTGCGTCAGCGAAAGAAGCGACATCCCGGTTCAGATATGCGGCTCTCATATGAAGAAGTAACCTGACCTGATTGTCTTTCAGTGCCTTGTTTCCAGATTTACCAAGGTATCCCCAGATACTGTACCATTCCTCATTTCCATTTTCATTTACATGTATGATAGGCGGCGGAGCATTCTGCATCTGTGAACTCAGTGCGTGCATTGTACGGACAAGCCTCAGCAGTTCCGATTCACCGCTTGTCAATGAATCAAGTTGTTTACTGTTTAGATTCTCCATAGCAGCAGAAAAAACATGAGACAACCGGATCATTTCGCTGTAGGAATAGGGATGATTTAACCGAAGCCGCAGCGATGAAGCCAGTGCGCTGTCTGAAATGGTAAATGCTTCAAAAGGATCAAATGCACTGAACATTGAACCCAGTGCGTTATATTCCTGTACATTATGCCACAGTTGCATAATTTCCCGTTCAAAAGGCTGAATTTCAGAAAATTCTCTTTTTGAAAGGGAGATTGCAATCTGCTCGCATTTTCCAAGCGCATTGTACAGTTCTGTATAGCGATAACGCCGTTTATACGGCCCCTCGATGCCAAGAGCATCCACTGTTTCCGGATTAATGATTCTGAAACACTGTAAGGTGTCAATTTTCCCGGGATTGAACATGAGCTCCAGAAGCCACTCCAGTGCACTCATACCGCCAATTTTTCCGCGCCCGGATATCTGAATGAGCTTTTTCCGGGCATACGAATGAAGAGGCATTTTCCGCCCCTCATCCAGAACAATAATTCTGCCTGCCCTGCTGAAATCAATTTTCGAATCATCCTCTGAGAAAACGCATGCAAAAAGCAGGAATATTATAAAAGCGGTTTTCAGCAGAGATTGATTGCTGCAGAGAGGTCTATTTTCCATCAGAGATATGCCCCGGTTCAGATTTGCTTCTCCAGATGACAAGAAGCAGAAGATGAATAATGAACCCCGCGATCATGAGGATGCTTGCTGTATAGGGGAAGAGGCGGTATGGATTATACACAACCGAAATATTGACAGCCTCATTGCCTCCGTCATTTGAAAATGACGCCTGATAAAAAGTATACGATCCATGCCTGAATGGCTTGTTCATCGACACTTTCACTTCTCTGACCAGTTTATCACTGCTGACCAGAATCTGGCTCTCCACCTTTTTGAGTGTTTTTGTGCCTGGATAGAACTTACCATGGAAATCGATCAGTTTCAAATTGACAGGTAATGGAACCGCGGAATGACGCATTGAAACTAACACAGTGTCAAATCCACAAATATAAGAAAACGGCTGTTCATTGCTCTTAAGCACTACTTCCTTTTCAAACCTGAAATTACATAATTCATCGATTATAAGTGCAGCCTGACAACCCTGAATGTTTTCCTGCCCATCGTGAGATTCCTTTATTCTGCCGACACTTCTCACTTTAAATTTCATACCTGTATTTGGAAATACTATTTCCTGATCCTTTTTCAAGCTGGCCACTGGAATTGAATCTATTACAAACGATGACTGCGAAAATATTGTCCTGAATGAGGCGATTTCAAATTGTTCAGTACTATATGCACTTGATACTTCCTGACCCTCCCGGAGCGGCAAATAGTATTCCTGTGTAAATCTGGATGAAAAAAGGATTCCAGCTAGAAACAATGCTAAACCGGAATGAATAAGTATAAGGCCGGAATACTTTAAAGGCTTTTTAAAAAACCTCAGAGAGCTGAATATCACGTTGAGTAAAAGAGCCAGTGAGATCAGCTTCATCCCTGGGAAAGGTATACTGAATCGTGTCAGTACAAACCATGATTGAAAAAACCGCTCCCTTGCCGCAAAGAGTCCCTCCGATGACTGGTAAAGAGTTCCCCAGAAAACAATAACAGCCATCAGTAAAAGACATGTAACACTCAGTTTTGCAGAAGCAATATACCCCGTTGTTTTTTTGAGGAGATTGGTCATACAGTTACATCATACAACGGGAGATCAGAAAAAGGGAGGATAATCATTTGAATCATCTATTATGGCCACACCTTCCATTTCGATAAGCCATCCCGGACGGCATACTGCTCCTTCAACGGAAATAAGAGGAATATCAGACGGCAGCCTTGACAGTAGTATATCCTGTATGAACTGATAATGTTTTCTGTTTCTGACATACAGAATTATATAACGCATATCGTCAATCGTTGCCCCATGAGGCCTGAGCAGAGCTTCGATATTGTCTATAGTACGTTCTGTCTGTCCCCTTATATCTCCGGGATAAAGGATTTCACCCCTGTTGTCAATACTTGCCGTTCCGGAAATATACATATGAGACCTGTCGCCAAATCTGATCCGCAGACCCCGCTCGAATGTCACCCCGTAATCTATTGTCGATGACAGATTATCCAGAGCCTCCATTCTTATAATCTGCTCTTCTTTAAGATTACCTATTGATAGTGAATCAAGAGTGACAAGAGCTTTCCTGTTTACCGACTTTCCTTCAATACCGGTGCTTGCAATGTACCTGGTCTTGTCCGTTAATCCGATCGAATCGAATAATTCACGGCGGGCAACAACCATCCCTTTGTAGTTATTATCAATATCTCTTACATATATCCAGGTACGGACAGTGTTTTCCCGCAGGCTCATCCTGTATTTGCTGACAT
The DNA here is from genome assembly GCA_012523595.1 of Fibrobacter sp. Taxonomy (NCBI): domain Bacteria; kingdom Pseudomonadati; phylum Fibrobacterota; class Fibrobacteria; order Fibrobacterales; family Fibrobacteraceae; genus Fibrobacter; species Fibrobacter sp. The sequence continues at coordinate 28,738 of JAAYIG010000103.1, read as the reverse complement.
TGGCTGAAAGCTCAGAAAATAGATTCTCTGTCTGGGTTTTACTGTCAGCCCCGTCACCTGTGCTGTTAGCTGTCCAGAGAAGGCTGTAGGAATTTCCATTTGTTAACATCTTCTGAAATTCTTTTTCCGGATCTGCAATTACATTGTATTTACGAAGGTAACCGGTTTCATCTTTGATATGGTAGGAAAAAAGTGATACCGGACCATAGATCGGCCTCTGTTCAATTACAGAAACAACTCCTGACTGCAGTATCCTGTATAAATCAGAATTCAGTAAAGGTAGATATTCATTGGCGTAATCACTCAAATATACACGAGTGAACTGAAGAGTGTTTTTGTCCAGCTTTAAATCATCCGACAAAGAAGCATACACATCTCTCAGTTCCTCAAGCGCTTCATCAAAGGAAATATCATCCCTGCTGTTCACAGTGATAAAGATTTCCGTCAAACCTGCAGGTGATGAAAACCTGCTGCAGGAGAATCTGGTCTCATTCTGGACAAGTGTATGCATGCTTAAATCCTCTGCCATTAAAAGAAAAATCCACAGCGAAGCATATAATACCAGTCTTCAGTTCTCGGACAGATTTCAGAGTAGACCTTTTTGCCTGCCACCATGTAAGGTGCTCTTGAGATATGATCACTTGCGATCTGCCCGCTGATCCGGAATTTCCCTATCGATTTCGATGCATAAACAGACCATTTCCAGTCATCATCAGTTTTTCGCTCCCAGTCTGAATAATACTCGATACCCGCATAGGTATTGAAATAAGGAACAGGTGAATTAGATTTCCACATAAACTGAAATGAGTTCTGGTATGGTGAAGGAAAATATTCAACCTCAACAGCAAGTACATCAAGCAATTTAAAAGCCGGCAGATTGAACCCGAACATTACCGGAATCCGCTCCCTTATGTTATTATACCATCCGGGATAATTTTTTACCCCCAGAACAGCAGATTCAGCATATAATTTAAGATCATTCTCCCCCAGAATTCCCCTTTTGAAAAACACCTTGGGATCGATGGTTATACGTGCAGCGACCTTTGTACCCCTGAATGTGTAATGGGTGGTGTCCCCTGTCAGGGAGTCAATAAAAGATGCTGATTGTGTAGTATACGATTTGTCTTTTGCAGGTGTAATTCTCTTTTCGTCAAACGGTATAAGATGGAAAAATGAGATACCTGCGGAGAGGTCGATAAATGATTTCGGGCACTTATAGCTGAGAATACCTGAGAGAGATAAATCCATTGTGGGGAACAGGTCGGTTTCGGTATTCAGATAAAGATCGACCTTATAGGTTCCCGATGATGCATGGTTGAGATAGCCTGTCCTGACACCAGCCAGTTTTACTTTGTCAGCCTGTTCAAATCCGCTTACCAGAAGAGCGGGATAAGCATTGCTGCGGAAAAGATACTCCCCCAGATTCATCGCTTCCGGATTATATTTAACAGGAAAATATCCGAATTCTACCGACACTGTATCATTGTCAGAGACACTCCAATTTGTTTGTAAAGATGCCTCAAGAAGAGAGAGTGCAAAGGATTTCTGAAGCGGTTCTGCGTTGTCTACACCCATGGAGATATTTACCACAGGGAACATAAATGAACTCATCAGATGAAGTCTGCAGACAGTTCTCGAAAACATAGGAGATGTGAATTTCACACCAGCCTGAAAATCGCCAAGCGGTTTTTCACTGAAATCAACATTCCCCATTATATTTACATATTCCGATCCTTTCACCTGACCCATAGTGAGCCAGCCCCATCCGGAAATACTGACCCCAGATTTTTCCTCAGCAAATAACATTGAAAAACTCAGAAAAAAAATAACCGCAAACCTTTTTAGCTGCGCCATTGGGCTCTCCGATTCTATTACAGTGAAAGTATGTATTCGATCAGATCCCTGAACTCTTCAGAGGTCAGTGCTTTGACATTTTTGGAATGACCCGGCTGCAGGACTATTTCCTCTATTGTTTCATGGGATCCAAGGTGATTATAGGGTCCCGTTCGCCAGCATTCTATTATGGATGGAGTGTCCCATTCTGTTCGCGGGTCATAGATGTCTACAACACCCGCATTTGCATTTTTAAGATTGGTAAACAGAGGTGCGGGATGACAATGGATACAATCGAGTTTTTTGCTATCATAATAAATCTCTCTGCCCCTTTGTGCAGATTCACTCAGTCTCCCTTTCACAAGCTTTGGACTTGGAACAGGTTTAAGACGTAAAAGAAAAGTATCCAGCGCCACCGCTACTTCCGCTGAAGGTTCCACCTGCAGCTCAAGGCGAATTCCGGCACGGACAGATTCAAAAGCATCGTTGCGCCTGCCGGTCCAGTTGGTTGGAGGAGTCTGGAATGTATGAAGCATGCTTTTTGCATTTTTAGGTGAATTCAGGTAGGAGTCGGAAAGTATCCAGTTGAGTCCGTCGGGACGGGTAAATGGATGACAGGAATGACAGGATTGCCAATGTCCGACACAGAGATTGGCATCATAGAAATAGCTCTCACCTTTTCGCTCTGCAGTCAAAGCCTTCTCAGGAGCAAGCTCGTGGAGTTGCGGCAGGAGACTTGCCGCATTCAGATCAACAGATTCAATACTATTCGAAAAGTAACCAACCGTATATGCCTTTGATCCGATTACAGCGACAGAACGCGGACTGCGAACTCTTAATACCAGCGTTCTTTTCAAATCCCGTATAAATGTAAATTCATGTGAAACATCTCCCTTTCCTTTCAGCTTTTCAAACATTGCAGGCATGTCAACAACAGTCAGCACATCGTAGCCTGCATGCGCAACACACAACCATTTTCCATCATCTGTACAAGCCACATCCCATGGATTTGCAAACCCCAGCCGGTTGTCATCAAGTTCGACATCATTGTACAGATCCTGTTTTTCCATGTCGATAATAGCGAGGTTGTTCGAATGCACCCATCCCTGATCAAGTGTGACAGCAGGAAGGCTGACACGGCCGATCAGATGCGGGATAAATGCATACTTCTTGTCAGGTGTCAGACAGATGTTCATTGTGGAGTGGCTTCCGGTTGGCAGCCTCAATGTCTTTTTAATGGACCCTGTCTTAGTATCAATAAAACAGACTTTGCAGGTCATCGCCGTATCAGTGGCAATTCCATCCGGAATCATATTTGCCACCAGCAGAAAAGCTCCATCACCAGACAATGCCATTGAGTAAGGTTCCTTGATCGCCGGTACCCGTTTCTCTTCCCTTGCTGAAACGACATTGATAAATGATATGGAATTTTCCATCCAGTTGCAGACGTAAAGCATATCCCCATCAGGACTTAAAACCGGAGACCGTGCCATGTGACCTGCTGAAATCCGCTGTTCAATCGTTCCGGATGATACATTTACAACACAGACCATGCCATTGGGCCAGCGCTCCGATGAACAGGTTACATATAACCTTGAACCATCACCAGAAACAGCTATGCCTGTAGGTTCATTGGGCATAGGAAAAGATTTTGTGACGGAATTTGAACTTACAGAAAAAACAAGCACCTGTTTGGCTGTCCGTGCCCCGATGTATATGAACTTGCCATCAGGTGAAACCTCCATCGAGGAAGGAGAAAGATATCGTGGTCTCTGAACTGTTTCAAGGTCACCATTGAGTGCAAGAAGCTCAAATATCAGGCTGGGAGGCACAATCTCCTTTGGATCCTCTGCAAAACAAATCTGCTGCATCAAAAGCAGGCATATTATAGAGTAAAATGTTTTTCTCATCTCAGACTCCCGGCTTTATTTATAAACCTGTGAGTGGATGCTGATGCCTTATCATTGATATAGAGCCGGGCAATATACACTCCCCCGGGTAATCGCCTTCCAGGTTCATCAATACTGAATTGTCCCTTGAACAGGCCGGGTTTCAATCTCTTTGAGAAGGGAACAGACACAAGCCTGCCGGATAAATCATATATACACAGCTTCACATCTGTAACACTGTTGAAATCTGCCGAAAGATGAAAATGGTTTGCGGAGAATGTGATCTTCGGGACTACAGTCGCGCCCCCTGTATACCCCTTCACCGAACTTGAAGGTGTAGAAACAGAAGCATAATACAAAAGCTCATTTTGCGGGCTTAATACCTCAATGCGGCTGAGGTCTCCGCCGGCATTGGAGCTGTATCTCATTTTGTAAACGACCGAGCCATTATGGTAGATATCATATGAATTTTCACCATTGGCCGAATAGCTGACAGGCGCCCCGAATTGATCAAGTTTAAACTGATCAAATACCGAAATACCTGGTTTATTACCGATTGTGGAAAATTCAGTCCTGCCTATTGTATCGTTGTTGAAATCAAACGATACCTCTCTGATTCTTTTTCCTGTATTATCGTTTACAAAAACTGTCCTTCTCAGGAAAGTGCTGTCTGAAGCATATACAGAACGCCCGGTATTTTTCCCATCTGCATCATACTCAAACTCCACAAAAAGCAGACTGTTTCCGGCTCTGTCAAAGATATCGACACGGTCTATCCTGGCTGAAATTGAAACAGCCAGCAGAAAAACAGCCGATAAGAAGGAAACTGTCTGCCCGCTTCGTATTTTCGTCATTTTACACCCTGGCTTGCCGCTTTTTCTGTTATCAATGAACTATAAATTTCACCGATGTGTTTACTGCATTTCCGGATACTGAGCTCCCGGAATATTCCGGTTTGAATATATAAACACCTTTTGTGATATTGTTCGTCTTCATGTCAAGTCGAATCGAGTTCACCTCATCTTTGAAGTTCCACTTATTAACCAGTCGTCCTGAAATATCAAACAATGACAAAGCACAGAACGCCCTTTCAGGATCTGTCAGTGACAAACTTGAACCATCTCTGAATAACTTGATCCTCTTTATCTCCTTATCACGCAGTACACTCACAGTACCCGGTAAGGGACGGTCAAATTCAACACCCTGGGGATTTGAGGGATCCAGATCTATCCTCGGCCAGACCAGAGTCCCATTCTTCTGATCATTGACCCTGTAATCTGCTCCCAGTTCCATTGAATTCAAATCAAGCCAGAGAGTTATCCGCTGATATTCTTCTTCTGTCAAAGAAACATCGTGATGTGACGGGTTCAGGTTATTGATAAGCCTGGAAAAAGCAGCTCCGAATTTGCCGGGAGTGGTTCGTGAGCCACCTTTTACTGGAGTAACTATATCCCCATTGATATACGGATTTCCATCACCGCAGAAATAGAACGCATAGTTCTTGAGGCTGCCAAAGCTCATATCCGGCCCTCTGCCTCTGCTCCTGTGACAAGGTGCACATTTGTTGTTAAAAACCGGCTTTACAAGACGGGCAAAGTTAACCGGCTCAACCCCTCCTGCTTCAGGGTTCAGTTTTGATGGAGGCCGTAAAAAGGCTATCTTGTTGGCACCTCCGGGAGGCGCTTGCCATTTGTTTTCATGACATCCCACACATGCCATCTGTTCACCTTCATGAACATATGTAGCACTGCGCATCGAATGTACCGCAAGTCCCTTGTCGTCAATTAACTGGAAATAAATAATCTTTCCTACAGGTGCTTCACAATAAACACTGCCGTCAGATTCAACCGGAACCGTTCCCAGTGACATTCTGGCCAGCGCTTCGGCAGGATAACCGTTCCTTGGATCATTTATCAACCTGGTTTCCTTCGGGAACACCTGGACGATTCTCATTTTCTTTATCACCGTATTGGCCGGAAGCGGTATATCGCTGTTATAAACGTCGTTTACCTTTATTGTAGCCCGATAATGATCGTCTCTGTTTTTACGTTCTCCCTGCCAGGTAGCAGTTGCAAGAGCAGGAGGTTTTTGCCTTGCCTTGACAGGTATGGGATCAATAGGCCGCCATGAATTTGTTGAGTAAATGAGCTGTTCTCCACCCCACCTGTCACGCAGAATAATGCTGTTGTTTTTGTTACAAAGGTAATAATCTTCGCTCAATGGCCATGCAGTACCATAGGGACCTGTGGCAAAATCAGGCCAGTTGTTCCAGGCTGTTGTTATTCTTCTCACCTGTGAAACTTTTCCATCATCCTCGATTGAAGGATCAATCATGATAAGTTCACCGAAAGTGTAGCTGTGATGTCCCGATGCGGTTGCGATGTACTTATAAGAATTCGGTATCGCCCTGATATTGTATTCCGCATAGGGCCTGTCCCACCTCCCGTCTCTCCAGTTCGAACCTGTAATTGTCTGTAAAGGGAGAGGATAGTTCCCATGATAAGACCGCGGATCCCTTCCATCAGGGTAACAAGTCCACATATGATGCGCTATGCAGTCATCACGATCAACATAGTCCCAGCGTGTGTAAACGATTTTCCCGTCATTGTCGACACTTGGATGCCACTCATTGGTTTCGTGGTAGCTGATACAGATAATATCCGAACCATCATCCTTCATCGAATGAAGTGTAAAGGTTGGTTTGCCTTTGGTATGACACCTTCCGTACCCTCCACGACGGTCGGAAATAAAAACAATGCGGCCGTTTGGAAGCCATATAGGATCAAAATCATTATGATTGGAATTTTGCAGGAAATTGAACTCAGATGATGATCCATCGGTAAGCTGCACCAGATTCGATCCGTCAATATTGACTTTGAAAATGTGGTAACATTTGTTGTTCGGTGGCGACCAGGCAAAAAGGATTGTCTTTCCATCATAAGAGAGATCAGGAGAGAGAAAAGCCCCCCCTGAAAGATTTGATCCGTTGAAAGGACCGCCTTGTACCCTGGAATTCTGTAGAACATTTACCAGATTCGGATTTGATTTAAAGTTTTTCAGAATAAACAAGCCTCCACCCATGTTGATATTCCATGGGTTGTATTGATCACACATGTGTACTTCATTATTGGGGAACACATATCCGATAAAGAGCAGATCTTCGAAATCAAGCAGCGGGTTATCAAGAGCGATCTTTCTGGCCAGCGCACTGACTTTCATGAACTGATCTTTTGTATCTGTGTTACTGTCAGATGTTTTCGCCAGCGCTGCGGAACTGAGTTCTCTCTGAAGCGCATTCAATTCTTTCTCATATTCATTAAATTTTGACGATTTACTCCGGCGCTTAAGGTCCTGAAGAAGGAGTCTGGTACGGCGCATTACAACATCGGTTGGAGTTTTATCTTCCGGCAGGATCTGAGCATTATCATCCAGAAGGTCATTCTCTCTGTAAGCTTTTTTTGCCGCAGTTTTATACAAATTTATTTCCTGCTGCATCTCACGGTACTGCTGCTCCCAGAATTCTGCGACACTTCCGTCAACTGAGGAATAAGCAGAACCGTACGAAAAACAGAGCATCAGTAATACAGCAATACTGAATTTGAATAAATTGTCTCCCATCTTCTTTCTCCCTTTTTTTTCCTCTATAGTTCAAATTATAACTCAATGCCAATCATTATTCACGTCCTAAAAGCCCGAAACAATGCTTTTTCTGACACGTCCTTCGCATTTGATCATGACGATATAAGGTCCCCTGTTCCTCACCGGAACAATGCAGGTCCCGGATGCTTTATCAATTTTCTTTACCAGTCGCCCATCCGGCATCAAAACCGAAACACTGTATGCTGCTTCTTTTCCCTTCTGCCTGATAACGATTTTTTCTTTTGATAAGAATGTCCTGAAGCTGCTGATTTCACTGATATTTCTCATTTCAATCGCAGTTGAGCCTGTGATAAACTCGAACCAGTTTAGATTAAAAAGGTAACCATCCCCCCCTGTGAACTTCAGATACACATCATGCTTACCTGTCACTTTGCTTATATTGCAAGAGACTGTTGTCCATGTCTGCCATCCACCTGTTCCACTGACCTGACAGGTTCCTATAAGTGTCCCATTGCTGCCGTCAATCCTGATTTCAATTTTTCCGCCACTGCCGCCGCTGGCTACCCTGGCCTGAAATTCCTCGGAACCTGTGCCAAAATTGACATTACTGTAAACAGCATAATCTCCGTTTTCGATATACCCTATATTCAGCCCGCCCTCAGAGCAGGTTTCGGTCTGAATTCCTGATTGTGAGGTATAATTTTCTGCTTCAATCTGTGATAACGATCCGCTTACTCTCAACAATGCACTCGACTCGGCTGATTTTCCCTGGCTGTTGACAACATACAGTTTATAAATCCCATTTCTATCCGGAACCTTGATCAGCGTGTCATATCCCGCTGCCTTTGTCATCGAGGGACCCTCTGCGAAATTCGATGTTCCTGAGGGAGCAAACCAGACTGTTGCCGAAGAATCTCCAGTACTGCGGATTTTTATGGTACTTCCAGCAGGCGCTTCACAGCTTGCAGGGAACACATAGTTTTCTGTCTTTATAAAATTGGCCGGATAAACATGCCTGTATTGATCCTGAATCCCTGAATTGACACAAAAAGTATACTGGGTTGCCGGCCAGACAGCATCTGAACGCACCTGGATCGGATCTATTGTGCTGTTTGGAGGGTTAACACCCATTTTGTTTACAGTCGCGAATGTTCGCAGGATTGTCAGGTGATGTTTCTCGCCGAAATCCTCACAGTTGATGGTATATTTGACATTGGGATCGATGTCCAGAACATTATCATTTTCAACTATCCACGCGCTACCCTCATCGTTATGCAGCCCATAAGTAGGGCCATTGGTCGCAGCAGGAATTCCCCTGACATAATTCTCATTGATGTTTGTTCCCGGATTCTGCCCTATCGTATAGATAGCACCACTGTCATGAAGTCTTCTCAGAGTGTTTATTATCCGATTATAACTGACTGTGTTGTTCTTGGCGGTTGTCGATGATTTAAACTCTCTCCATCCCCATCCCAGATTGACACCATTATAAGCTGTTTGCTCGATATGGTTATGGGTTATTGCGAGTGATTCTGTAAAGTATGCTGTTATGGCAGCACATCCTCCAAATCCCGGAATCATACTGATATCATAAAGAAGGTTGTTGTTTATTGTAATGTCTTTACATACGCCCTCTACACCCCGGGGGTATTTTGCATAAGTTCCACCATCTCCGATATCTATATGCTGAGGATGACCTATGGTAATACCACTTGATGTGATATCTGTTATATAGTTCCCGATAATATTGCAGCTTACAACATCATTAGCCATATTGATTCCATCAGCACCTGCATGCTTTATCACATTGCCGATAAAGTCAATAGATTTGGCATTTCTCACTGTTAACATTCCCGGATTTACATCGAGAATTTCATATCTGGTAGTGTGCCAGTTAAGATCACCATAAAAAGCAATGTATCCATTTGCACCCTGACAAGTTGTCTTACCCCTTGAATTGCCAACCTGGTAAAGATTGAAATCGGTGTGTGCGAATGTAATGCCTTCAAAGGTTATATTCTCGACCCGTTCAGTAGTGGAGTTACCTGCAATTTCAAACAGAATTTCAACAACAGGAGCCTGAACATCCGCTGTTGCCATATTTTCACCCTGACGAGGGTAATAATAGAGCATTTTTGCGGTTTTATCAAAGTAGAACTGTCCGGGAGAATTCAGAAACTCGTAAGCATTGAAAATCGTGTGATTTCCAGTTGTTGTAAATGCCGCACCCCAGCCGGGAGTCTGTGTTATCGCTCCATAAGGCTGCTGCAGCATCAGCGCCCTGTAATTATCATTTGTAGTAATGACATCCCTTACACAGGCAATATTTTCATTCCAGGTAGTACCATTTACAATTTCGAGATCATCCTTGTTACTGGCAATCGCCGGCACATCCGATATATTATACTTTACACCATCACTCTTGCTGCCACTTGCCCATGCCCACGAGGCCTGTCCAGAGCTTACAGAATAAGTACCCTGCCCCCCTCTTGCCGTGACTCTTTTACTGGTCATAGAGGCTCTCATATCGTTTACATACAAATTTCTCAGCTTAGTGGAGCGGTCCAGGGGAGCCTTGTAGATGTTTCCACTGTGCTGAGTCCACCCGGTGACTTTTACGGCTCCGCTTACAACCGGTGTTTCACCCGGATAGGCACGGTAGTAAATCCTGTATCCGTTTTTCCCGGAATCCTGCGGCTTCAATGCTATTGGACTTGTTACATTGTAAGTGCCGCCTCTGAGGTAAACAATTATGTCTCCGGACATGCTGCTGTTTATCTTGCGCACAGCATCCCGGGCCGCTGTGATTGTTTTAAAAGGCGCACTTATTGTTCCGGGATTATCATCGCTGCCATCCGGTGACACATAAAATGTCGCCTGGGTTCCCGCAATGGCCGATGACAGAAAAAGGAAGAAAGCAACAATGACAAATACTGACTTGAATAGAATTTTCTCACGTTTATTCCCGCCATAACACCAGATTTTATGCATATGCATAAATATGCCCCTTGGATTTCCGGAAAATCAGAATGTCTAATCTATTAATTTAACGAATATTAGATCAATAACAGTAAATTTCAGTAAATGCGGCAAAAAAAGTGTTCCGTAAACCGGAACAGAGCAAAAATTTAGTATTAGATGTAAAGATGGGGTTTTTCCTGGGATTATCTGAGCATCCTGCATGGACAGTACTCTTCATTCACCCGCAGAACCACAATTAAAACGGGTATTGGCAAAACTACTTCACACTAACTATTTCTTGAGAATTTTCCGGGTATAAATACCCCCTGAATTTCTGATATGGAGTATATAAATACCCTGAGAAAGCCCAATCCCTGTATTCTTTATTCTATTCCCGCTTCCACTTTCCAATAAGGTGCCATTTATTGATGTAATCCGGTAGTCAAATTGACCATTTGTCCTGATTTGAAACCCCTCATCTGAAAAAACAACCGGAGAGAGCTTAACTGGCGATCTGTCCTTTTTCCTTAACGCCGTCGATGTATTCGTAAATTCCATATAATTCAGATTCATATAGTTGGCATCAAAAGCGACACGCATTACATGCTGCCCCTGTACAAGATCGATATCCTTTACAGTAACAGTAGTCCAGGTCTGCCATCCCCCGGTATTGGGCACTTCTATTGAACCAGTGATATTCACTCCATCGATCTCAATATGCATCCTTTTCCCATCACCATCAGCAGCCACACGCAAAGCAATGTCATATTTCCCTGTCAATGCTATATCGACTGTATACTCAAGCCATTCACCCTGTAAAATATAGCAGATATTGTATTCACCCGATTCATCGGCAGTTGCCTCTATATCAACCTGATCATTTCTGAAAGCAGCATTGCCCTCATTGCCATTTGCATTTGCCTCATGATAAGCAATACCCTCACCACCCAGATCATACTCCTCTGCTTCTATACGCCCGGGTATAGCGTGAGCCGTACCCTTGTAAGGCCCCTGAACTGCCTCGATAATGACAGAAACCGGATCTGAAACACCCTTTCGCCCCTTGTCATCTATCGCTTCGGCAGTAATACTGTGTGTCCCTGCATTCATGCCAGACCATTGATAACTGTACGGGGCAGCACTGTCACTTCCCAGAAAAACCGAACCGTCATAAAATTTCACACATTCAACACTTCCGTCAGGATCTGAAGCACTGGCTTCAATTGTAACTGTCTCAAGTGAAGAAAAACTGCTGTTATCATAAGGTGAACTAATGCTGACTTCTGGAGGATCATTATTATCTAAAACAAGCAATGTCAGCATCTTCTGTGCATAACGAATTCCAAACAGACGGTTGCCTTCCGTATTGAAATGAAACTGATCCTTTCCGGGAAGCCCCTCAGCAGAAATGACATGCGAGTTCGGTATTACACTGGGAACGGTTTCGATGACACTGTTGTGCCCCCAGCATACACCTCCCTTATTCTGGTAGAGCAGTTCACCTACAAGAAGCGGTGTTTCCGCTGCAGTCAATCCCAGATCTCTTATAAAGTTATCATATACTCTCTTAACCTTCTGAGGCCAGTCCTTCTGGGTGTTATTTGTTTCTCCCTGGTGCAGTAAAATTCCCTTTATCACGCCATCCTTTTGTGCAAGCTTAGCCAGATCAAGCAACCAGGCGTACGCACTCCCTCCATACCTTTGCGGAACATAATTATAGGTATCGTACCCTTCATATCCGCTCTCAAAAAACAGTGCTATGTCACAACCCGGTATTGCGACGACTATTACACCCACTCTTATGTTGGCAGGCAGGTTTTCCACCATCGTTCTGCCGAAATAATCAGCCGGTCCAAGACCGCCATTGCATCCCCAGAGTGGTGGGACAGCAGGATACCATTTCCCGAAAGTCCTGCTTAGATTCGTACATCCAATCGGTTCCATCATCTGAAAGCGGCTGTCAACAGTCCTGTCCTGAGCCTCTATCGTCCCAGCACCTGCCATGTTAGACTGCCCGAAACAGAGATAGATGTGAAAATCGGGATCCTGGGAGTATGCTGCAGTACAGAGCATAAAGAGAATACAGCAGAGACATATATTGACTTTTCTCACTTTGCCTATTTCCTGATGAACATGGGTACAACCCTGTTTACTTTACCAGCATTATCCTTGATGTATGGAGAACGCTTTTTCCGGAACTAATCTTTGCCAAATAATATCCAGCCGGCATATTTGATAAATTGTAGCTCTCTGAATAATATCTGCCATTCCCGGACTTAATAGCGAAGGTTTTCACCAAAGTACCCTTAATATCAAATAACTTCAAAGACGCGTCTTTTTCAGATCCTGTGAACTCTATTTCCAACATCGAATTGTTAATTCTGACATTCACAGGAGAACGCATTACAGTATTCCTCACGCACTGTATCCCTGTGGGATCAATCTCCTCCACCGATACATTGTCAAGGAAAACTGTACCGGCAGACAAACCGGCATTGAAGCTAATCTGTCCTCTGTCGGTTGTCTGACCCTCCATTTTAAATGTAAAGGAGAATTTCTGTTTTTCTGTAGAAAGATCAAATTGCTGTAATTGGGACAGGTAGCTTGTCCAGGGATCACTCCCCATCTGCACATTGACCTCAAGAGTTCTGTTTACAGAAGAGTATGCATCGAATGAAACCCGGTAACTCATTCCTTTTTCCAGATAAAGGCTGTTTTGAACAAGCTGGATATCATGGCTTCTTGAAGCAGGACTTCCAATACTGATATTATACTCTCCATTGACAACACTTCCGGTTCCGGAACCGCTCCAGGCATTAAAAGTCCAACCGGCAGATCCTGAACTGAAATCACCGTTAGTCACGAGGTTACCGGCTGCTCCACGCTGTATGGGTATCACATAAGTTGTAATAGATTTTGGCGATGATGAGGTTGACAGCGTTCCGTTCACAACAGTCAAGTCATCTAATTTCTGGAAATTTTCCGTCGCAGAAGTTCTCCACACAGACACTTTTGGTCCGACCTGCTGAAAATTTGACAAATTGTAGTCAAAAGTAACAGCACTGTTACCAGCATTTCTCTGAACGATGACAAGCCGGTCCTGCTCAGGAGAGAGAAAGGCAACTGCATCATTATTATCAATACGGATCATCCTGGAGAATGGACGGATAATGGAAGTGAACTGACGGATCGCATGGTATTTTTTAGTGATATAGTACCTGTTTCCCCCGGTAAAGTCTGCATGAATACAGCCCCAATTTTTGTTAACACTGGTCTGAGCCTGTTCGCTCTCGACAACCTGCCAGGTAATCCAGGCCTCTGCCTTTAAATCCCTCAGATCCCTGATTATGCGATTTGCAATATCAAGACCCGGAACTATGTCGTTATGATTATGTGTCCACTGGTCAAAAGGATACTCGGCTCCACTGCCGTCTATTTCAGATGCCCAGAGCTTCTTGCCGTCCCTCTGTGCCAGAGCCAGCAAATCCGTCCGGCTGCCCCCGAAATACCCATGTGTATTGATCTGGTAAATGCAGGATTTGACATTCGCATTGTATGAGTTGTAAGCAGCGATCGTAGACCCATACGATGCTCCGTCCGGTGCGGATATTTTTGTTAACAACTGCTTCTCATCCAACTGTTTTTTCACCTCCAGTATCAGCTTGGCCTGATTCTCATGCGAAAAAGAACACCCTTCCTGCGCACCGTTCACCGTCCATCCATTATCCGGTTCATTCATTGGTTCAAGTGTACGAAAAAAAATTCCCCATTCATCGTTGAAATGCTTTACAACCGTAGTTAGATAATCCACAAACTGTGAATAATACCCGCTTTTAAGGTTATTGCTCCCTCCGGATCCGCCTGATGCGCATCCGCTTACGGTCATCCAGTACGGAGGAGAATTTGAGAAAGCTTCGGCAATAAACCAATCCGATGGAATACGCTGCTTTGCCGCATTGACAACCCACCTTTGCCCTGCATCTTTTGTCCAGTCATACTGGGCATTTTCACCTGCCTTGAACCCATCCATCATCTTTCCCACTCCCATGTGGTTATGTGATGGATTGTCACCGCCGCCAATATTGTAGCGGATTATGGAAAGTCCCAGACCATTTGAGGTATCGAACAACAAATCCATAATGGAATCCCGGGCCTGATCAGGATATTTACCAATAATATTCCCCCACCAGCAGATCGAAGTACCCCAACCCTCGAATTCCTGATACCGCACCCCTGGATTCACTGTAACTGTTACAGCTTCGGCATTACCGAACAACAGTAGAAAAAGAAGCATTGAACAAACATACACTGCTTCTCTTCTATTCTGCATATTTTTCATTTTTTTTACTCCTAAATAGATGTATCTGAATTACCTGCGTTATCAACGCAGATATTCAGATACAAATAAGATCACGGTAGTTTTTCTCTGTATAAAAACGGTTTACTTTACCAGCAATACTTTTGAGCTGCCGATTGTCTTCCCCTGACTTCTGATTTTCAGAACATAAGATCCTTCACTTATACCCGACAGATCGAAACTGTTGGAATACACTGTGCCTGATCTTTTCTGAACCGCAATACTCTTTACCATCTTTCCCTTCAAATCATAAAGGTTCAGAGAAACCGGTCCGTTTTCCGGTAATGTAAATTCCAGGTGCAGAACCGAATTACTGCAGTTTACTTTCACACCTGATGATTGTACCACTGCAGGGGAAGAAACAGTTGCCACACTGAATTCTTTTACCTTTACATTGTCGATAAAAACTGCCGGAGTTTCAAGCCCTGCATTGAATCCTATACGGCCATTTGCATCTGTCGGATGCTCCATCGTGAACACAAAGGAGAATTCCTGTTTTGTCGTAGTAAGGCTGAAATTCTTCCGTTCAGGCAGATAACTTGTCCACGGACTTTCATCCATCTCTACATTTATCTCAAGAGACCTGCTGGAAGCAGCATAGGCCTCAAAAGCCACCTGGTAGGTCTTCCCGTTTTCCAGATAAAGCCCAGACTGCACAAGCTGGATATCATGGCTGTTTTCAGCTACACTGCTGATCCCTATTCTATACTCTCCATTTACAACCCCCCCTGTAGCAGAGCCGCTCCAGGTATTAAACGTCCAGTCATCTGCGTCTGATGCAAAATCTCCATTAAACACAATGTTACCATCAATAGTATTGCGTTTAAAAACTGCAGTGACAGCCTTGTCACCATTCATGGTTATAGTAAGTGGATTCTGGTTACCACTTACCCCATCACCACTCCAACTATCAAACACCCATCCATCATTGGGCTCTGCAGTGAGTGTCACTGATGTACCTTCCGGAAAGCTGGATCTGTTCGGAGAACGACTCACTGTACCCTTCCCAGCAATCTGGATTGAAAGCAAATACCCTGAAGGCCCACTGAAACGGTACCAGTTGAGTCTGAAAGGCTCACCAGATCCTTTGAAAACCAGATAGAGATCCTTTACACCGCTGCAGTTGGTGACCTCACATTCAAAGGTTTTCCAGGTGCTCCAGCCACCTGTTCCCGTGATATTACAGGTTCCAACAAGAGTCCCTGTCTGGCTGCCAAGCCGCAGTTCGATTGAACCGCCCGATGAACCGCTTGCGGCCCGCACTTCAAACTTCTCCGCACCATCACCAAAATCCACTCCCTTGACACGAATATAATCGTTATTGGAAATGGAGGTAACCATTATCCCGCCCTCGCTGCACACATCAGTTTTTATACCTGATTGCCGATTAATAGTTTCAGCCTGTACAGTGTCATAGGGATTAAGATATTTAATCTGGGGAGGACCATTATCGGTGCAGGCAGACTTCTTCATTGTGCCATCAGCATTATAGTCAGCCAGATCAACACTTACGCTTCTTTTGTAAACCTGATTCGATACCCTTCGTTCATGGTAAAACACATACCACTTATCCTTGAATTCTACAACAGAGGCGTGATTGTTGTTACCCATATTAATGTTTTTACCGTTCACAGAGGGATTATCCAGAATAATCCCCTTATACTGAAAACCGGTCATGGGATTGTTACTTGTCATGTAATCGATTCTGGCTGAACTGCCATTGAAATCGGTAGAGTACGAGAAGTAGTAAATACCATTCCTTTTATGCATGAAGGCAGCCTCAAAGGAACGCGGGGCACTGATAGTCACAGCGGTTCCATCCGTGGAAATCATGTTATCGCCCAGTTTTATTACCCGCAGGTTTGTTCCAGGAGTCGATCCGCCTCCTCCAAAATAGAGATAAGCCTGCCCGTCGTCATCGATAAAAGCGGCAGGATCAAAAAGCCACTCCACATTACAGTTTGGCATGCTTTTATTTACAAGAGCTCTGCCTATTGCATCTTTATAAGGACCCTCTATTTTGTCTGCAACTGCGACACCTATCGATGAACCGCCATCAGGAAAGTAAAGGTAAAACTTACCATTCTTGTGGGCAGCTCCCGGTGCGTAAGCGCGGTTTGCCCATGAAGCGTCCCTTGGTACTCTGAAAACTTCTCCATGATCAGTCCAGTTCACCATGTCATCCGATGAAATAAGGGTGTAATCAATGATATCGTAACCCTCCCCGTTATTGTCATCACGGGAACAGAACACATAAACCCTGTCATTCCATACCATGGCATTGGGGTCGGCTGTGTACTTATGAGTGATAATCGAATTGTCTGCCGTTGCTGTCTGTATTGCCACTATTACTAGTAAAAGCAATCCCGGATTGATTGAACGCTTTGAGATCATTTGATACTCCCTTTTACGGTTACTGATGTATTATTCCTGTGATCAATTTACGCTTAAATACAACCTGTACGAACCTATCTCGTCAGTAATATTTTCGAAGCATGTACTATGCTTCCTTCAACTCCGACTTTGACAACGTAAAATCCGCATGGCAGAGCAGACAGATCTAAACTGCCTGATTCACCTGTTCTTGTCCGTAGCACTGTGGACTTTACAACTTTCCCCTTCAGGTCAAAGATATCCAACGAGGCTTTTTCGTTTCTGAAATCTCCCATATCTATTCTCAACAGAGAATTTCTACAGTTTACATTAATAGAAGAGTTCCTGATGCGGCTGACATAATAGAGCGATGTGGGATCAAATTCCTTAACTGACACATTATCGATAAAAACAGTCGCAGTGGAGGTACTGACATTAAATCCAATACGGCCGGCGATATCCGTCGGATGCTCCATTGTGAATTTAAAGGTAAAAGTCTGCTTTGTCGTCGTCAGATCAAAATGCTGCAATTGCGGCAGATAGCTTGTCCACGGCTCATCCTTCATCTCTACATTCACTTCCAGCGACCTCTCTGATGCGGCATACGCATCAAATTTTACCACATAGGTCTTGCCCTTTTCAAGGTAAAGACCCGGCTGAACAAGCTGAATATCATGAGAATTTGTTCCTGTACTCTCAATGTTTATCCGATATTCCCCATCCACTACACTCCCGGATGCACTTCCGCCCCAGGTATTGAGAGTCCATTCTTCTGAACCGGAACTGAAATCACCATTAAGCACCAGATTGCCGTCTGCAGTACCGCGTACAAATAACGCAGTAATCGCTTTATCCTCATTCATCGTTATAGTTATCGGATTTTCATTCCCGCTCAATCCGGAACCGCTCCAGCCGGCAAAAACATATCCGGTCTGCGGCTGAGCCGTAAGGGTAACGGTTTCTCCCTCTTCAAAAGCAAACTTATCAGGATTTCGGCTTACAGTTCCATTGCCGACAGTCTGAATGCTGAGGCGTATACCCGAAGCATAGTACCCGACAAACGTTACCACACTCTTTGCCGGAAGTCTCCAGGAAAAGCTCGTTCCCGCTGTAACCTGGCTGCGGGCTGTCAGTTTGACAGCATCCGATGTCTCCCACGGAGTCACAGAAGGAACAGATACGCCGTTAAGTACAAATCTCTGTTCTGTTGCAGAAGTATTCTCATTTATTGCCACAATTGTCAATTGTCCGAGAGAATCATTGCGATATGCAGTGACATATACTCCATTTGATGGGTTGTGATTTGCTGTAACCCGGTAGGAGCCCGGTCTCACAAACCGGCTGTAGTTGCCCATCACATAACCGCGCTGTATCACATGCCCCCTCATCACCAGCCCGTTTGATGCAGTTCCGTTTACCCCATCCGCCGGAATAATCCACCATGTGTGGTAAGCGCTGACAGGACCATTTACAATCTGACCATGCATCTGTTTTGCAATTGCAATACCGGGAGTCATCGATTCATCACCGGCAAACTGATCGAAGCCATACTCTGTCTGCCAGAGTTCTTTACCTTTTTCTCTTACCAGATTATAGGGGAAACCCCTTGAAGCAGTTGGTTCATCACCGTAAGAGTGTGTTGCAATTACATCACAGTATTTCATTGCATTTGGACTGTTTAACAAGGCATCACCGTAGGGCTTGAGCGATCCCCAGTTAATGACTTCAGGCGCTATTATCCTGGTTTTTAATCCTGCTCTTTCAAGTGATGGCCCAAGGTAATCCCCTACAAAGGTTGCAAGCTGTTCAGGGGTATACCTGCAGGATTCATAATCAGCCGTCCAGTTAGGCTCATTCTGCGCTGAAATCCATTTCAGATCAACTCCCTGAGATTGAAGATTTTTTACATAGTTTACAAGCCGGTCTGCCCAGTCCTGATAACGTGACGGCAGAAGACTTCCGCCATTATTTACGTTGTTATTATCCTTCCACTCAGCCGGTGGAGACCAGGGAGCAGCCCAGATAGAGGCACCCAGTGCCTGGGCTTTTTTGGCAATATTTATCTCACCCTGCCCGGTTGTCCCGTTGGGAGCTATCCTCATCCGCATCAGTGTCAACCCGCACCCATCTGTGGGTGAGAAAAGATCGTTTATCAGATTATCGGCCAATCCCCCGGCCCATGCCGTCGATCCCCCGAAACCGGTCATCTTCTGCTGGACATCCTCGAACTGCACGGTACAATCACCTGCAGATAATTGAGATGCCAATCCAGTGGAAAAAACCGTCAACCCAACGAAAATCAAGCGTTTAAACATCGACTTTGTTCCCATAAGAATCCCTGTTTATAGTGTTATATTTTAATAATTTAAGGATAAACAGCCCAGATGCGGTGAATAACCGAGGATGGAGGATAAAAAGTGTTCTATAAACTGGAACAGTGAGCCCTGAAGGGGTGATATTTGGTAACCAGGATTAAAGGCCCGGGTATGTGAAAAGGAGAGAATTTCAGAAGTGACTTTTAAATTTGGGCTGTCGGGAACTATTCCGGGATCCGAAGATCCCGGAAAAATGCATACAATAAGGGTATACCGTAAACCCAATCAATTCCGATGCAGGAATCTGGTACTGCTGAGTATTTTCCCCTCTGCTCTTATTCCGGCAACATAGATTCCAGAAGGTACCGAGGAGAGGTCATAAGTCCAGGTATTTTCTGAAACGGATTGCAGATTTCCGCTTTTAACAACATTTCCCTTCAAATCAAATAAATCAACAGACAAGCGGACACCGGGAACCGGGCCATACTTGATTCCAAGTGAGCCGTTTGCATAAGCGACTCTCGGTTTTAATCTGATCCTGCGGTTCCCTGAAGCAATCATATTTCCGGTAGCTTGCTGGATTGAGATATTGTCAAGGTACACCGTCCCTGTCGACGCGCCAAAATTAAACCCGAGCCGTCCGCTTGAATCGGTAGGATGCTCCATCTTGAAAGTAAAGGAACAGGTTTTTTTGACAGTAGTCAGATTGAACGTTTCCAGTTCTTCAAGATAACTTGTCCAGGGATCTTTCTCCATCTCCACATTTACCTCCAGGATTCTCTCTGATGCTGCATAAGCATCAAATGACACCTGGTAGTTTTTGCCCTGCTGGAGAATAAGTCCTGACTGCACAAGCTGAATATCGTAATTGTTGTTTCCAAGACTTGAAATTATAGTCCTGTATTCACCATTTATCACATCACCTGTGGCACTTCCTCCCCAGACATTGAGAGTCCATCCAATTTTCCCGGCATCAAATTTACCATTATATACCGTATCCCTGTGCTCAGGGATAGTGACTCCGTCAAAAGACACACCATCAAAAGGCACAACGATAACCTTGCTGTTATGATCATCATTACCCTGATCCTGCTCTTTTTCAGAATCAATCACAGAAAACGTCCAGTGTGTGATATGCCCGTTTTCGATGTAAACTCCGGGACGTTCTATCTTTGTCCACCTGTTGACAGTTCCATCGGTGTAACGCAGAAAATTTGATCTCGGATCAAATGCCAGGCCTTCATTTGTCCAGTTTCTTATACCGTCCTTTGACCTGAGGTGATAAGCTTTTTTATCACTCCATGAATTAACAACCACATGATAATACCCGCCACTGTACCACAAAACCGGATCTTCCAGATTTGGCGCAAGCCCGCTGTAAATGGAATTACACTGGACCTTGTAGGGCCCGGTAAGCTTATCACTGGTCATGATCTGTCCGTGGCGCTCTATAATCATAAACTTACCGTCATCTGGGCGGATTATGATGCTGAGGTTTGCGATTTCCCTTGGACGGCTGAACCCATTGGCGTCTATACTGATTGAACCGGCAAAACTCCACGGCCCATCAAGCGACGGAGCCGTAAAGAAATCTCCGGGGCGGGTATCACTGACAACTGATGCATAGGTTCCGTCTTTAAGCTGTAAGATGGTCATATTGTGGCCCTTTCCACCGTCATTGTGAGGCCATGTCAACCCCTTATCAACGTATGGACCCATTATGGATTCACTTACTGCATGGATCCCTACAGAAGACAGCCATGCCCAGTGACCACCATTCTGGTTCCAGCGACTCGCAAACATGTGATACTTCCCATCCGGCCCCTTTATTATCGGTCCATCCCAGTAACTGAATGACCTGTTGGTTGTATCTTCAAGGCCATTACCAATGTCCCTCTTCCCTGTCATTGCACAACCCCATTTGTCTGATCTGAGAGGCTTTACAATCGGCATCGGAAGAAAATAGTCGATAAGAGTCTGTGCATCACCCGCAGGGACTAACAAACAGATTAGTCCTGCAAATAAAACCCTTTTACAACCAATAAATTTCCCTGTTTTCATATTATCAGTCTCTTTCCCTTTCAGAATCATCTGCCGGTCAGTACAATCCCTGATTTATAAACTGTTTTGCCGTTATTGACCTTCAATATATAGTAACCACCGGGAACCCCTGCAGTACTGAGACTGAACCTCTGGACTGAACCGGGAACTTTTCTGAAACCGGCACTCCGCACAACATTGCCCCTGAGATCATAAAGATCTGCAGTTACAATACCATGTCCTTCGGCAGCAATAGAAACACTTATCAAAGATCCGTTTTTACGTACACTCATCTGATTCGCTTCCCTGCTCAGATAAGGTCCTGATATCTTTACCGGTATGATTTCAAAGAGTGACACATTGTCGATAAATACCGAAGGAGTAGCGGTTCCTACGCTGAATTCTACCCTGGAATCCTCGTAAGTTGGCTCTCCCATGGTAAATTCAAGTGTAAAGGTCTGTTTTGATGTTGTGAGATTAACCTCACGCGATCCATTTACAATAGACTCACCATCTGCTCCCAAAAATGAAGTATAGGGACTGACCGGCATGCCGACATTTACAAAAAGAGTTCTGTTTGCTGACGCATAGGCATCATAGATCAGACGGTAGGTCTTGCCCTGTTCAAGAAGTATTCCAGGCTGCACTACCTGCAGATCATAGTAATTGTTTGCCACTTCACTGACATCGAGCCTGTACTCTCCGTTTACAACACTTCCCGTGCCGCTTCCGCTCCAGTTGTTGAATGTCCAGTTACTGGATCCTGATGAAAAGCTGCCGTTTACAATAAGATCCGGTTTGCCATCCTCTGTAACGAAATTGGCTGTGATCGATTTCGACGAGTTCATTGTCACAGTCAGAGGATTCTGGTTACCTGATGCATCACCGGTCCACTTGTCAAAAACCCACCCTGCTTCAGGAGTTGCTGTCAATGTCACCTGCGTACCCTTTTCATAGCTTGAACTGTCAGGTGAACAGTTCACTGTCCCCCGGCCAACATTTCCTATGGAAAGTTTCAAGCCTGATGACTCATCAATGGTCATTATATCGTTGTAATTTTTTCCGATTTGAAACCAGTCAAAGTCCACATACCCGCCGACGCTCTTTGTGGCATAATTGAACAGGCCAAACCTGTATCCGACAAAGTGCTTGAGATCATAAGTCATCTGCAAAGTATTTCCAATCTGCTTCCAGTTCAGGCTGTCAAGACTGTAGAAAAATGTCGCTTTATCATTGCGGTTGGTAAAGTCCATATCTATCCGCAGGTAGATACGGTTCTGACTGATCGGCGTACTTGCAATCTCCGAGGGATTACTTGATTTGGCGTTGACCATTACAACAGAAAGATTTGTTCCTGATTTCTTGACACCCACATATCCGTACTCGTATTGAAGCGCTAACAAACCCGCGACATCCCCATCCTTCATCCCGGATACATCCATTGCAATGCGGCCTGAGCATTTAGGTCCGAAGCTGCGCTGAGTAAGGGTGTTTTTAGCTCTCAGCACCCCTGCATCGACCCGGCTGGTTTTTATGCGGTAAAAGCCCGGACGTTCCGTCAATGACCAGTTTGCATTGTCGGGATTGTGGTTCCATTGCCATTCAAGCTTCATTTTCGAAGAACTGAAATCATCACTTGTCACAACCCCTGTTGTTCCGGGCGTAGTATTAGTAGGTATATTAAATGAGGTTGGTGAAACGCCACCGTTAAAAACCGGCCAGTCATTCTGCCACGTTACAGGCATCAACCATGGACACCGGCCAACTGAACCATTATCCTGGAAAAGATATCCCCACCATGAACCATCTTCTGTCTGAATAACGCTCCCCTGTGCCACACCCTTGCTGCTGTGTGCAACTTTTCCTTCATATTTACCATCAATTGTCCGGCTGCGGTATACCAGAACCGTTCGCCCATCGTAGCCGGAACTTGGCCAGCAAATCAGAAAAACATAATACCAGTCATTTATCTTCTCTATGTGCGCACCTTCAGCATTGACAATTATATTTCCGACCAGACCATGAGCATTCGGGATAAGAATCTTGTTGAGGCCGCCCTGTTTAAGTCCTGTCATATCTGAATTAAGCTCGACTATGCGGATATCACCGCCCCCGTAAACAATGTAGTTTCGCCCGTCACTGTCCATGAAAAGGGATGGGTCATGGTATACAGAAGAAATCTGAACCTCTTTCCATGGACCGTTTTCCACATCTTTTGTCGAGTACAGATGGGTTTTGTTTGAAGTGTAAGAAAAAGTCAGCACATAAAAAGTTCCGTCCTTATACCTGATACTGCTTGCCCAGGAACCCTTGCTGTAGGCGTCTTTACCATTGTTGAGATTCATCTGATCATTGTTGACAAGAGTATTGTAGGCATATCCGACAGTGCGCCAGTTGACCAGATCTGTGGATTTCAAGATCGGGACACCCGGAGCGAAATGCATGGTCGTGAAGCTCATATAGTACTCACTGCCTACCTTGACAATAGATGGGTCGGGGATATCAGCCCAGATCACAGGGTTTTGAACTGTTTCCGCGGACAGTGTAAAGACACTTAACAGCACTGCAGATACAAATCTCTTGAAAACTTTTGGAGTCATCATGGTCACCCTTTGATTTCTCTGTTCAGGTTCTTTATTTCGTTTATTCATATAGTCAGGTTATTTCACAGATGCATTACCTGCCTGTTACCACAAACCCTTTTGCAAAAGCAGTATTCCCGCGGCTGATTTTTGCAATGTAGTAACCCTCAGGTATTACTGATGTTTCAAGGTTTAATCTCTGAACCGATCCTGAATGTGCCTTGAAATGTTCAGTATGCACCACTTTACCTTTCAGATCATAAATGCCAAGAGTTGCACTGCCGGCTCCGGAAGTATTGAATGTAAAATTGATTACAGAACCGTTTTTCCGGATTTTTAAGCTGTTTACTCCACCTTTGGATCTCTTCAAAGAGACTTCCACCGGTTGTATTTCATAGAGTGAAACATTGTCTATGTATACAGATGGAGTTGCAGTTGCCGCACTGAACTCAACTCTGGAATCCTCATAAGTGGGTTCTTCCATAATAAAATCAAGTGTGAAAGTCTGTTTTGATGCAGTCAGGTTGACCGCTATCTCTCCATCGGTAACATTGGTAAGAAATGTTGTCCAAGGCTCAACCGGCATCCCTACATTAATATTCAGAACCCGGTTTGCTGATGCATAAGCATCATACACCAGACGGTAGGCTTTACCCTGTTCAAGAAGTATTCCCGGCTGAACCACCTGAATATCATAATAATTGTTTCCGGTTTCACTGATTGTTAGCCTGTACTCTCCATCAACAACACTCCCTGTACCTTTTCCGCTCCAGTTATTGAATGTCCAGTGATCGGTTCCGGATGAAAAATTGCCGTTCAGGACAAGATCCCTCTTTCCGTCCTCAGTGACAAAACTGGCTGTAATCGATTTAGACGAATTCATAGTAACAGTCAATGGATTCTGATTCCCGTTGGCATCACCGCTCCAGCCTTCAAAAACCCATCCCTCGGAGGGCTCGGCCTTGAGTGTCACCTGTGTGTCCTTTTTATAATAGCTCTCATCAGGACTCCTGGTCACCTCTCCCCGTCCTCTTGTACTTACTGCAAGACGGTAACCTGCCCCTGTCAGAGACTGGGTTTTTAAATACGCCCAGGCTTCTTCACTCCCGTTCACATCAAAGGGTTTTCCCTTAAAAGCCGGATCATCATTGGCATTTGCCTTTCCGGGAGTAGCCCAGTCATGGATCATACCCGTGACAGAGATAAGTGTGATCTCACTTGTCATGCCGTTATTATCGGTACAGGGTCCCCAGTACTCCTTGAAAGACTTTGAGTTGGGGTTTGAAACAGGGTAAGGTTCTGTTCTCTGTGCTGTCTGCGGACAGCCGTACTCTCTGATTTTATTGTTCAGAAAATTGTGAAGATTGCTGTAAGCAACAAAATCATCAGCAGTACCATGGATGTGAAAAATGGGCACCGGACGGGTTTTTGTGCATCCTGATTGGCCTCCAAGAGGGTATCCGCATCCAGGAGCTATCGCCGCGATCTTCTCCGGGATCTTGCAGGCCAGATAGTAACTCATCATGCCGCCCATGGAAAACCCGGATGCGTAAACCCGGTTGCGATCGATGCTGAACCGTTTATCCATCGAATCGATTATTGCCTCTATAAATTTGATATCTTTGTCTCCTCCAAGATCCCACCTCAGATCGCTGCCAGGAGCTGATTCAGGATATGTCACAATGAACTTTTCCCTGTCTGCGATCGGCTCAAACTTCATCATTCCCTGGTTCATACTGGCAGGAATACCCATTCCGTGCATGGAAATCAGTAAAGGCGGGTTATTTATTCCAGACGGGACATACACGATAGATTTCCGGGTGAGGCCACCTACATTGAAGGTCCACGTCTGATTGACCTGCTGGGAAAGAATACTTCCAGGAAGAAGCAGCGAAAAAACAAATAACCTTGATAACTTACCCATAAAATGCCCCCCGAATAACCTTGATGACATTCCCCCCAGTAGCAGATCAGCAGATCATATATTCTCTAATATAGCTACACTTGATTTTAGTGGCGGGGATTTGCAACGGACAGCACAAAAAAGTGTTCCAGAAAGCGGAACATGTGGCATATACAAAAGCACTCTCAACATCACGATATTCCTTCAGGAATCCAGTCCTTACTCCCAAATACCCATAGCCCCACACTTAAACGATTAAGCAAATTAAGCTCTTGAAGATGCTGCAGGCTCATAGTTGCAACCGGCGCACAATCAATATGCGCCGGTATTTATACACATTTTAATGGGTTTTTACCGGATTACATTCGCCTTTACCACATAAACACCGGTGGGAAGTCCCAGGTCCCTTTTTACATCAAGGACATTCTTCGTAACATCTGTTTTCAATAACAGCTTTCCAGAGCAGTCATAAACAGTTATACTTTTCAATCTCCCCGAGAATTTTCCGGGAAAAGCGATACGGCCACCGGTAGTTCTCATAGTTATCGAGGGTAATTTTGCAGCGGCTTTTGACTGCGACGGCAGAGCCCTGACAGGAAAAATCGAAACCTGCTCGCCGGTATATTCAAGCCTGTGGTCAGGTTCTGCGGTTATCGTGCCACCTACCCCGTGATCAAACGTGACAAATACAATATTGAATACCTTTTTCTCTTCCATGCCCTTAAAACTGCCTTCACGACTGCCGATAATGACGTTACGGGTGGCATCGATATAAGTAATAGGGATTGTGGCATAACTGCCGGTTTCGTAATTGTAATTATCACCTTCATCCTCATAAATTGTAAATGATCCGTCTTTTCCGGGATAGATACGCAACTCGATTGTATCCGCCCTTTCTGTAGCATACTGAATTTCCGGACCCATAGGCACTATGGAACCTGCTCTTATGTGAAGTGGAATCTTTGACAGCGGCGCAGATATGTTATTTGTGATTCCACCGTTGACTATTGAACCTGTCCAGAAATCATACCACATACCGGATGGGAAATATACCGAACGCGATGTAGCACCCTCTGTGGTAACCGGACTCACCATGAATGCAGGGCCAAACATGAACTGGTCACCAATGGTTTTTACCTGTGGATCATTTCTGAAGTCAAAAACAAGATGACGCATGGGAGTATAATCTTCGTTTGTCGTCATCCAGGCAAGAGAATAGATGTAGGGCATAAGCCTGTAACGCAATTTATCAATCAGAATAAGGTTTTGCCTGGTAGTTTCCGACCACATTTTATTATAAAGCTCTTTACCCTGACCAGGCTTCATATTTCCATGAATCCGGAATACCGGCTGGAATGCACCATACTGAAACCATCGGGTAAAAAGTTCCTGCATTGACGGCGTAGAGTAATCGACATTTACCCCCCAGTAGCCTCCGATATCCGTACACCAGTAAGGGATACCGGTAAGGGTGGAATTAAGACCGCAAGGGACTGAATTTTTCAATGCAGGCCAACTGCAGTCTATATCATTGTTCCACTGCATGCAGGAGTGTGATTGCTGACCGGGAAAATTTGCCCGGTGAAGAATGACAGCACGTTTGCCGGGAATGTCCATGCGCCAGTTTTTATATGCCATTTCAGTCAGCGGAAAAGTGTATGTATTATAGAACAGCACACCCTTTCCCATTGCAGTCGTGAGAGTTCGTCTGTTGAAGCCGTTGGGATATGGAAATGGTTCATCGTTGTCAAGCCACCAGCCATCCCATCCCTGTACCGCAGGATCAAAAAACGCATTGCGGATAAGTCTCCAGAACTCCTCCCGCGCATCTGCATTGTATGCATCAATAAAATGGGTTGCTCCATCAGAAGGCCATAGCCATCCTTTGGAATTGAAATTATTAAACGGCGGCGAACCCTCTTCCAGTTGACTCCAGATAGAAATCAGTGTGTGAATGTTTGCGTTATGCAGTTCTGTAATTGTCTTCTTTACATCCCCGTAAGAGGAATTGAAACAGTAGCAGCCCTGCTTGCCAGCTCCATCCCAGTAGTGCCAATCCTGAACAATGCAGTCGAGCGGAATTTTATTATTGCGGTAGCCGTCTTTGACAGAAAATATCTCACTCTGGGAATAGTAACGATCTTTGGACTGAATAAGACCATAGGCCCATTTCGGGAAAAGAGGTACTTTGCCGGTTGTCGCACGATATCCGGAAATAACCTGATCGATTTCAGGACCATAGAAAAAGTAATAATTCAGAGCATCACCGCATTCAGACGAAAACGCATACCTGGTATTTCCCGCAATATTGCCGCTAAAATTGATTTTTGCATAACTGTCCCAGAAAACTCCATACCCCCTGGTTGAAACAAGCACCGGAACAGCGGTTGTATGAGGACCATAAGCCTGATCCAATACTTCAGTTCTTCCCTTGTAGCTCACCTGCCCCCTCTGAAACTGCCCCAGCCCATACAGACCTTCATCAGCAGGGGAATAGAATTCACCACGGACAGTATGGGTCTGCACACCCTCAACCGTTGCAGGAGTCATTGACTTTCCATACTCGGAAAGAATTACCTTACCACCCAGGTCCGTATACGTAATATTCGCCGTAGATTTACTGACTTTTACTCTGATCTTACTTGTCTGCAGAATAATCGTATCTCCCGCTTCGGTTTTACTGAACTGCGGAGTCCCCCATTCAGCAGTCACCACTTTCAGCGGTCTGGGCGGAATTGCCGAGGATGTCGAATAAGCGACATGCACAATATCCTCACGACAGATCTTTACTTTCATGACCCCCGTATTGCATGTACACATGATTCCATCGCTTTGCTGAGTGCAGGATGTAATGCTTAAACCCCAGACCCTGCTGAAATACGACG
>JAAYIG010000102.1 GCA_012523595.1 Fibrobacter sp. | reverse complement strand
TCAGCTCCATCCGATTTCATCGATGCATCGTTTTTCCCTGAAAGCATCCTTATCACTGTCAAGCCATCACCGCGGACAGTATCGACCCTGACCCATATCACTGCTTTGCCGGAAAGAGAATCCCATAATTCAATCTGGCAGGGGAGTGTATCTCCATGGCTGTTTGTAAAACGAATCCGGGGCATGTCATTTGAGGTTGTGCTGAAATCAAAATCAGATGAACTTAGTCTTATAAGTACCGGAAAATCGAGAATTGTCTCTGAGACCGAAGCCCCATCATCACTTGTGTTAAGAAAGATATTCTGGACAAAAGGCCAGGAGAGCCCGACTATCAGGGGCTCAGGTGAAGATGACTCCATTACAGTAACACCATAGACCTCTGTTTTAATCTCCGGATCATCTTCTGAAGAAAACCGGATTGAATATGTCCCCTCTGGAACGTCTTCAATTGTAAATTCTCCGGTAAGAGGATCGATTGCTGTAACTCTTTCCAGCCCATAGATCTCGGCAATCGCTGATGAGACTTCCGTGGAGGAGTTGACAGAACCGGAGATTGTCCCGGTTTTTTTCAGTACAGAACCTAAAGAGTCCGTATCACCTGAATCTACCTGAAATGAAACCAGTGCTGCATAACCTTGCCTGTCGTTTATCTCAATTGAGTAGCTGCCCGAATCCAGGTTGGTCAAGAGAACAGATCCTGAATTATCGGTGATTGTGTCAAGATATGCAGATGTATTTCCAGGAGAACCAGTCAATGGCAGATAATCAGAAGCTCTTAAACGTACTATCGCTCCTGCTGCCGGGGATCCGTCAGGATAGGCCGCCGCCACTGTGATACTGTTTGTCGTTTCAGAACCGGATCCCGGACCACCGGCAATATCCAGAGAACACTGGAAGAGAAGCACTGAAGTTGTTATGAATAAAGCAGCAAACGATCTCATTAAGACGGTTCCTTCCAGTTTTTACTGATTGGAAAGAGTTGAAAATTGACATGGTATACTCCGGTCGCGTTTTCCTCTTCGTTGGCAATTTTCAGTACCTCACGCCGGAACTCGGCAATTTTTTCCTTGAGCCTGGAAAACCCCTCCGGAGAAAGCGTAACAGTAGTAGTGGAAATATCACGTGATTCTTTACTGATCCTTTCCAGAGCCTCATATGCAAGATTGATCGTATCTTTCTGAAATATCCTCACTGCTATGTCATGACATTGTTCACCTGTGGTAATAAATCTGTTAGTCTGAACATATCTGTCATCCTCATTCTTCTTTATAAACCCCAGGCGCTCAAGCAGTGCTACAGCCTTTTTGGCCTCGGATGCTTTGATAGGGGGCACAAGAAGTCCGGCGAGTTCTTCATAATCTCCCCTGAATGGATATACCCCTATTAACTCCCTAATAGCGGTATAATACCACCGGGTGTAAAACTCATAGGCCCCCGCTTCAACCCTGCAGCACCCCGGCTCTTTAAAAGAGAGCAGCTTTTCAAAGTAAGTTTTTATCTGAATATCCGATTTTGCTCTGCCAAAGAAGACAAGATTAGTAAAATATTCTGACTGACGTTTGTTGAGTTTAAGCAGTTTAGAGAATCTGGGGATGGAATCCTCGGGGATATTTTTCTGGCCATTAAAGACTTTGACCAGAAACCCGGGGTCTATACCGGTCTTATCCTGGATAAATCTGTAAGAGAAGTTGGGATTTTTCTGATGCAGTTCTTCGTATATGTCTCTCAGGAATTTGCGGTAATCAAAATAGTCGAAGATATTAACCATGTGGGTGCCCTTTCAGATATTATATAATTTACTGTGATTTCGGGCATTAGCAATTACATGGATTATTAAAATGTAGTACTGATGGACTACAAGAGGGCCGGGGACGGACTATCTTTTTACTTTTTAGGTTTTTTGTTTCAGGCCTGAACCAACGCCCCGCCGCGATGCGAGTTCTCCGGTTCTGAGTCCATGTTTCATCTCCGGGGAAAATTAATGTTCTATATGAGATGTTTTTTGAATGTCCCAGTCACAAAAAGCTCACGATGCAAAAAGTTAAAAAAGGGGACGGACTATCTTTTTACTTTTTAGGTTTTTTGTTTCAGTCTCGAACCAATGAACCGCCGCGATGCGACTTCCCTGGTTTTGAATCCTTATTTCATCTCCGGGTAAATTATTGTTCTATGTGAGATGTTTTTTCGATGTTCCAGTCACAAAAAGCTCACGATGCAAAAAAGGTAAAAAACGGGACGGACTATCTTTTTACTTTTTAGGTTTTTTGTTTCAGTCTCGAACCAATGAACCGCCGCGATGCGGTTTTCTTGGTTCTGAGTCCTTATTTCATCTCCGGGGTAAATTATTGTTCTATGTGAGATGCTTTTTATATGCTCTATTCACAAAAAAAGTACCCGGAGATAAAATAGTGTATTAGTTGAAAGTCCTTAATTCATCTCTGAGGCAATTTATTGTTCTATGCAAAAGTAGTTTAGAAGTTCCAATCACAAAAACTCTCCTCTGAGAGATGAATCATTGCTCTGTTAATTAAAATTCTCTGTGCCCTGGGCAATCAATTCCCTCATGAGTTTAAGCTTTTCACGTTTATCAGTCCCAAAACACCATAATCCCAGATATTATCACTTCGGAAAACCCTCTTCCGTTTTTTTCCTTTTTTCTGGTTACATAATTTAATTGCCAACATTGAATCCATTCGATGTCCATAGGTCTGAATGGTTTGGCAGATAGGAGCAGGTGGTATGAGAAAAAGATTTCAAAATGACAGCGGTGGAGCCCTGGTGGCTGTGTTGGTGATGGCAGTTATCTTCAATTTCGCTTTTCTGGCTGTGAATTATACAGTTGGCAATGCTACGAAAAAAAGCGGCTTTCGAAGGATGAATATCAGTGCCATAAACATTGCCGAAGCAGGAAAAGAGCAGGCGCTTTCCTCTTTCCGTTCAGGCGGCATGGTTCCATCGGCAAACTCCACTGTTACACTTTTTGACAGTATTCCCTTTGGAAACGGGCATTATACTGTCATGGCAAGTACAGATGAAGATGCTGATACTGTGATCATAAGTTCCACCGGGTTTGTGAATGAGATCAGCAAGACAATCGTAGTTATTTGTCAAGTGGGTGATTGCCAGTCTCCTGATGATTCTGCGTACAATTACGGGATTATCTCGGGAGGGGGAATGACCTGGTCAGGTTCTGGTACCTGCAATACAGGTAGTGCCATGCTTCATACAAATGGCGCATTCCAAATGTCTGGATCGAGTAATTTCTACTGCGGTCTGCTTTCTTCTGTTGCAGGGATTACGATGAAAGGTTCGGGTGACATTGTGGGAAGTGCGATTGCACCAAATATTGCAATGTCCGGAAATGGTGAAATAACCGGCTCGAAGACAATAGGCACAGTCAATCAGGTGTCTATTCCGTCAATTGATCTGACTCCATACTACGAACATGCTCTCGCACATGGTCAAGTTGTCAACGGTATTCATATTACCGGCTCTTCAAGCACCGTAATTCCCGGAGGGGTTTTATGGGTAAACGGGAATTTCAAGTATTCCGGATCAGGAAATGTGACAGGCAGTATTATCGCTACAGGTTCGGTTACGATTTCCGGAAGCGGGAATTTTACAGCGGTAAACAGATATCCTGCAATAGTCAGCCGTGACAGTGATATCACGATGTCCGGGAGTGGAAGGGTGAGCGGATTGATATATGCACGAGTGGGAAATCTCAAGAAAAGCGGTTCCGGCGATGTAACAGGGTCTATGATTTGTGGAGGTGAATTTATTAAGAGTGGAAGCTGGAACACTTTGACATATATGAATTCGGCTCCGGTTGCTCCGAATTGCTCACAAAAAACATACACAGAAGTGGCATGGCAGGAGCTTTAATTTCTGAAAAATTCATCATGGAGGTGCTGGATGTCTCTTGCAATTTACAAGAAGATAATGATTGGATGGTTTGTAATAATGGCTGCTGCCGCTTCTGGAATTGCACAGGAAGAAGATTCGTTATTGTATAGTCAGCAGGATCTGGACAGATTGCTTTCCACAAAGGTTTGCACTTCATGCAATCTCAGAGGAGTTAACCTGGATAAAGTAAATCTGGAGGGAGCTGATCTGAGGATGAGTAATCTTTCTGAGGCTAATTTGACAGAAAGCAAACTTCTGGGAGCAAATCTGGAGGGGGTTAATCTCTGTAATTCAAATCTTACCGGGGCTGACATCAGCAGCGCGAATGCCAGCGGAGCGGTGATGGCAGGGGCAAATCTAAATGGATGCAAAATTAACGGATGCAATCTAACCGGCGCGGATATGACAGGATCCAATTTGACAAACGTAAATCTGGAAACTGCAGTTCTCACAGGTGCTATCCTGAAGAACATAATCAGGTAATCGAAAGTCACTCTGTACCTACTGCCGGATTATGGCAGATAATGACCAGAATATGGCAGGTCTTGATTCAGCCCTTGTCATATTCTGGTCATACTCATTTTCTGAAAAACACACTTACATCTTCATGTCACAACGTGAAAAGGTCACAATCAATGAGTTTAGAAATGTAAAAAACAGGATCCATTTTCGAAAGCAGGAATCCATTCAGAGCAGGAAATATGCCATAATCATAGGACTGTTTATTTTTAAACCATATTTTTTTGGTTTTTATGGAGATATCAGGAAACTTGAGTCTCTTTGGGATGCGTGCTGAAACGTCCTTGTTTCATCTCCGGGGTGAATTTATGAGCTTATTCAGGCTCATTTAAATTGATTAAGGGGTGTGCGGAATTTTTTGTGTAAACTGGTATATAGTGCAGGTGTATTTAATGC
>JAAYIG010000101.1 GCA_012523595.1 Fibrobacter sp. | reverse complement strand
GAAAATAGTAAATTTATGTTTGGCTGGTTGCATTAGACACTCCTGTTAAAGTTTGTAGTAGAACCTTAACATGTCATGTGACCAGCTACTTTGTCAACTTTTCTGAAAACCTATGGGATGGTAGTGAAACCGGATAATTCTTTTCTGTCATTTGAAATCGAAAGATGGGATCCCGGTTTGAAGCTAGCTGAAGTCTGGGTAAGAATAGATACTATCCGGGCTAATGATACCAGTCAGTACATAATGATGTACTGGGGGAATGATATAGCACAGCAGGAATCGAGTGATACCGCTGTATTCGGTACAAGATATGGATGGGCCGGTGTGTGGCATCTGGCCGAAGATGCACCTGATACGGGATCTGAGAGGTTGTATAAGAATTCGGCTGAAGATGCCAACCATGGGAAAGATCTGGTATTATCACAGAGAAAGGAAGATTTGATCGGACAGGGGCAGTTCTTTGTTCAGGCAAAACCATTGACTTCAGATTCCATACAGATAATACCTGACATGATACCGGTTTACAATGCGACTACAGTTTTAAAGCCGCAGTATCTCACTGTCTCTGCATGGGTAAAGATTAAAAAACTTGATGGGACCATCTCTGAAATACTGAGTATGGGTGATAATTACCTTTTACGTCTGGTCGGAGAGGGATATTTCCATTTTGTCATCTTTTCAGATAACGGTACCAATACTACCTGCAATGATTACTCCTTAAGTCTGGCTGATTCAATGTGGCATTTTATTGTATGTACCTATGATGGCAGCGAGGTCAGAGGTTATGTGGACGGGGTACTCAGAAGTACGGTGCCATTTACCGATGGAATCGGATATGGACGCGGTGCCGACTTCGTTATCGGGGCTCATGGTACACACAAAGTCAGTTTCAATATGGATGGAAGTATAGATGAGGTCAGAGTATCTTCAGTAGCACGCTCAGAAGACTGGATAAGGTTATCTTTCGAGAACCAGAGAACCAACTCTCAACTGCTTTCTTTTCAATAAGGCCGGCTTAAGTATGCTGTTCCCCCCTGCAGGAAAAAGCCGTTGCATTCCTTTAAAAACAGTTTTCTTCAGATTCCCTCCCACTTCAAAAGGCGTGGGCATCCCGGCCAACGGAATCTGATGTTTTCTCTCTTTTTGTCATGTTCCACAGCCCAGATTGTCCTTATATTGGTGAATACAGAAAACACGTATGTCTGGGAAATTGTGTATACGTGCTAAAATGTGGTGATTCAGGACAGTAATCAAAGGACTGAACAGTGAGATTACAGAAAAAAAGCCTGCTTGTAAAATTGTTTTTCATGCTTACCTTTTATGCGGCAGCATCTCATGCTCAGTCGTATAAATTTGACTTCGGATCAGGAGCGGCATCATCCGGTTACATACAGGTTACACCTCAGACCGACTTTACGATTCAAACAGAACGTCATTCAGAGGCTGTAAGAGTAAGGATGTACAGAATGG
Organism: Fibrobacter sp.; assembly: GCA_012523595.1. Classification (NCBI taxonomy): domain Bacteria; kingdom Pseudomonadati; phylum Fibrobacterota; class Fibrobacteria; order Fibrobacterales; family Fibrobacteraceae; genus Fibrobacter; species Fibrobacter sp. The sequence goes on along the minus strand of JAAYIG010000101.1, from coordinate 8,786 downwards.
ATGGGAAAATAGTTCTGAACAGGAAAATGACAGGTTCCTATAGATATCAATTGCCAATTGGTCATCTTGAAAACGGGCTATATCTTCTGGAACTGGTTTCACAGAACGGGGCAAAAGTATTTAATATCAATTTGATGAAGTAGCTTGTTAAATGCTTATTAACAGATACACCAATCCATGGGGGACCTGAAATGTACCGGAAATCAGGAATAAAAAAATTCATGTTTGTTTGTCTGATGATTGTGATAACAAATGAAATGACATCCGCTCAGATCATTCAGAACAATACCTTCTGGAAGGATATTTCCGGTAATCCAATCTACTCTCAGGGTGGAGGAACCATAAAAGTTGGTGATACATGGTACTGGTACGGGGCCAAGTACAATGGTGCAATAACCTACTATAATAATCCTACCAGTAAAAACGGCGATACCGGATTTCTTGGGGTGACATGCTACTCATCAAAAGACCTTGTCAACTGGAAGTACGAAGGAATAGTGTTCACCGGATCATTCGGCTGGTTTGGACGGTTAGGTGTTGTCTATAATTCCAATACAAAGAAGTATGTTCTTATTGCTCAGGAATCGATGAACAGAGTATTGTTTGCGACCAGCAGTACTCCTACCGGAAAATTTACCCAGGAAAAAATTCAGGTTCCGCCAGGAGTTGCCAATGAGGGGACCGGTGATCAGACAGTTTTCCAGGATGATGACGGCAAGGCGTACATAATCTGTTCAAGTAAAAGCGGGCGGAGCAACTTATATGTTATTCCGCTGCGGGAATCCGATTTTCTTAACTGTGAACAGGCAGTACGCGTTTTCAAAGGGGCTGGAAGAGAAGGAAACTGTATGTTCAAATACAGGGGCAGATATTATTTCTGCTCATCGGATCTTCATGGCTGGAACTCATCACACTGCTACTATATCTCAGCCACAAACATTCTTGGCCCGTATTCATCCGAAGGCATTATGGTCAACTCTGGACTTGACTTCTGCCATGTTACCCAGACCGGATTCTTTATCACGGTAAATGGTACAGAAGATACAACCGTTATCTTCTGTGGAGACCGCTGGAGTGATTTTGCCGGTAATGGAATCGGATACAACCAGTGGTGCCCTGTAACATTCAACGGGACTACACCCGTATTTAATTCTCTTTCTCAATGGTCACTCGATGCTGTCAAAGGCACCTGGCGTGTGGGACCAGGTAACAATTACATACTGAACCCCGGTTTTGAAGCCGACCGCGTTCTGCAAACCTCTCTTGCAGGATGGAGCGGAACTAAAAATGCCTCCGGTTCACGTTATTCAGGAAGATTCTGCCTTCATCAGACCGAGAGCGGAACTGCTTCACAGAATATTTCCAGCATTCCCATCGGTACCTACGAATTAAAGGCATGGGTGCAGAGCAGCGGAGGCCAGAGTACCTGTAAGATTTTTATCAGCGACTTCGGCGGCTCCGAAATGAGCTATTCTATCAACAAAGCAATAAGCAAATGGACAGAGATAAGCATCCCCAATATTCAGATTACCAGCGGTAAATGCCGTGTTGGAGTAACATCTGTTAATAACGGAAACAACTGGTGCAAAGTGGATGATTTCTCTTTGATCAGAGTGGGAACAGGCACCCTTTACGGGATAAATGCAATTGCTACTCCCGGAGGTATAATAGAGCAGAACCCGGCCGGAGATTCACTTGCAAAAGGTACAAAAGTAACATTCAGAGCGGTTCCGCTTGATGGCTGGGCATTTGAAGGGTGGTCGGGAGACCATACAGGTACTGACCCGTCGTATACCATTACATCATTGAGCTCAAATGTCTCTCTCAATGCCTCATTCAGATTTACATCAGCTGACTCCACTCTTTACGAGGGTGAAAACACAAAGATGTTTAACTCAATAGCAGAATCAACCAACAGCGGTTTTTCAGGAACAGGATACGCGAATTTCAACAACGAAACAGGCTCATCTGTAGAATTTGCGGTGTGTGTTTCCAGTGATGGTGAAAAAAATGTCGTAATTACATTTGCCAACGGATCTTCCGCTGTCCGTCCGGTTTCAGTTTCAGTAAATGGATCTGTGATAATAAACTCATTGAGTTTTAATCCTACAGGCGTCTGGACAACATGGAATACCAAAGAGATATCTGTCAACCTGAATAAAGGTATTAACACGATAAAATTTACATCATTGACTTCTGATGGCGGTCCCAATATCGATAATATCGAATTTAAGAGAGCTGTTTCAGTGCGCTCAGCTCCCATGTCTAACAAACCGGTAATTACATTTGATCCTGCCGGTTTTATAATCCAGACATACTGCCCCGGTAAAGAGGTTCAGATACAGATGCACACAATTGACGGAAAGACTGTTTTGAACAGAAAACTGAATCCCGGGTCCGGTTCAAGACAGTTCAGACTGCCCATCCATATGATCGATAATGGGGTTTATATTTTAAGAGTAAAAGCAGGTAATGTTGCCAGGGTAAAAACGGTTCATGTTCTTAAATAAAAGAACTTCATTACGTGTATACAACACCATCTCATATTTAATGCTTAATCAATTTTAACTCGGTCATTTTCAATGTGTTACTGATTTTATTGTATACATTTTGTACACAGTTTTTTAATTTGCGGTATTTAAGATGAAGGCTTTTACTCTCAATCGAGGTTATATTAAATATAGAAATCTGTAACCGGCTGACCGTTCAAATCAATTTACTCTGGAGAAAACGAGATGAGAAAAACAGATGATCTGATAGATGATTTTTCCAGGTGCAGCAGGCAGATGTTCAGTGCATTTGCAATTATTGCACTGTTTATATCTGCAGCGGATTCCAAAACCTATTATGTAGCCACAAACGGCAACAATTCGTCTCCAGGATCACAGACTCAGCCATTTGCCACTCTTCAGAAAGGCATAGAAGCGGCAGGTCCGGGAGATACGGTGTACATTAGAGGCGGAGTTTACAAGATTGTAAATCTCACCGGGTCAGCAGGTGTTCAATTTAACAAAAGCGGAACCTCGGAGGAAAAGCGGATCTGCTACTTCGCTTTTCCAGGAGAAACTCCTGTTTTTGATTTTTCCAACCTGAAGATCCAGCCCGATCCAAATTACACCCAGGGGTTTAATGTTACCGGTGCCTGGCTGCACCTTAAAGGTTTCGAAGTGTGTAATGTCCCAATGAACACCCGCTCCAACACCGGAATAAGTGTGGGCGGCAATGCTCACGACAATATTTTCGAACTCCTTAACATCCACCATATCTTTGGCTCCGGCTTTTTCATTAACACCACCACAGGCGGTCATCAGATCATCAATTGCGATTCTCATGACAATTATGACCCATACTCTCATCAGGGCAATGGTGAAAACGCAGACGGCTTCGGGGTGCACTACCAGAAAACAGGAAAATCAACAATCTTCAAGGGATGCCGCGCGTGGTGGAACTCCGATGATGGATGGGATTTCATCTCACAGGAAGTACCGGTCATAGTTGAGAACTGTTTTACGATGGGACACGGGTATGTCAATTATGGGACCGAAAGAGCAGGAAACGGCAATGGATTCAAAATCGGCAGCAGTAAAACCGGTATCAGACACATTGTCAAAAATTGTGCAGCCTGGAAAAACCGCGCCTCCGGTTTTTATGCCAACCATTCCTCCGGTGGAAATACCTGGTACAACAATACCTCATACAGCAATGGAACGCAGTATAACATGTGGGCCAGTACCTGGGATGCCAATGGAAACAGAACAGATGGTGTTATACTGACAGGATCAAAAAGGCACATCATGAGGAACAATATCGGATTTCCCAATAAGAACAGCTACATTGACGGTTACGGAGTCGATACTAAAAACAACACCTGGGATCTGTCCATCACCCCTGCGGCTTCAGATTTCCTCAGTCTTGATGATCCGAGTATGACAGTGACCGGCCGGAGTCTTGACAGCATTCCGGGAATGCTGGGACCGCGCAAGGCCGACGGCAGCTTGCCTGATGTTAACTTTCTCAAGCTGGCACCGGGAAGCAAAATGATAGACAAAGGTGAAGATGTCGGTATTCCCTTCACTGCTGTGGCACCAGACCTTGGCGCTTTCGAATCCGGTATTATTACAAACGTGGAATTTTCAATAAACCATTCCAGTGGAACACCTTTAAAAACAGCACATAAAGTTTACCCGCAGATCAGTATCGGAAACAGGAGCAGATACACTGGAAACAGCATGTATTCTATTTCAGGAAAGAAATCTTCAGTTGTACCGGCAGTAATGCCATCAAGCGGTATTTACATAATAAAGTAAACCGGATGATCACATCGGATAATTTTTATCAGTAAATATATTCAGTTTGTCAGAGGGGGTGTTTTATGAAAAACAACAAGCTCATAATCAATAAAATAAGCCGATACATACTGTCATTCATGAGTATAGCGCTCATTTTTCCAGGCTTAACTTCAGCCAGACCCTTTATTGTTGGTGCTGATATCTCCTGGGTACTTGAAGATGAGAGTATTGGAGCGACCTACTGGGATAATGGTGTACAGAAGGACCTTCTGCAAATACTGAAAGAGCACGGGTTCAATTTCATCCGTATCCGTACTTTTGTTGACCCGTGTGCTCCTGAAGGCTATGCAAAGAATTCTATTTCAGGAGCAAACCCCAATGTGTGCTGGTGTGATCTTGATCACACAATAATAATAGCCAGGAGAATCAAAGAGCATCAGATGGGGTTTCTGCTTGATTTCCATATGAGCGATACCTGGGCCTCCATTGGACATCAGTATGTACCCAGAGCCTGGGCAAATGACAATGATGAGCAGATGCGTCAGCACGCTTACGAATATGTCAAACACAATATCCAGACTCTGGTGGATCTGGGTTTGAGACCGGATATGGTTCAGGTGGGAAACGAGATTAATTCCAAAATGTCCGGTGTTTCCATCAGCAACGCTGACAGGTTTGCGGCTCTTGTCAATGCAGGAGTCAAGGGTGTCAGGGATGTTGACCCAACCATAAAGATTGTAATGCAGCATGGGCGCCCCAGACCTGACGGGGATTTCATGAATTGGTACAACACAATAAAAAACAGAATCGATTTCGATTTTATCGGTGGGTCAACATACGGGACAACGAACAACGGCGGTGACTGGCGTGAAATGTTCGGCAATGTTGTAAGGGATGGCATTGCGGTAATGAGTCTTGAACACACTGCTCAGAGAACCAAATTGATTTACGATGTGATGAATAATCTTCCCAATCAAATGGGTTTAGGCTGCTTCGCATGGGAACCTACCAGGTACAGTGATTACCCCATGTTTGACAGAAACGGAAACCGGTATACATCAAACAGCCGTCTGGATGAAGTGCTTAACATTGCAAAACAGTATAATGCAACACTTCCTGACTGGGTTCAGACTGGTTCCGGTACCAGATTCGAAATAAAAACAACTGCTGCACCGGGTGGAATCATTGAGCAAAGTCCTTCCGGAAGTTCACTGGCAGAAGGAGTAAAAGTTGAAATTAAAGCAGTGCCTCTTGACGGCTGGGTGTTTGCCGGATGGTCCGGGGATCATACAGGCACTAACCCCGCTTACACCGTTTCATCATTGAAATCCAATATCACTCTCAATGCAGCTTTCACGTTTACCTCAACTGATTCCATTCATTACGAGGGTGAAAACACAAAGATGATCAACTCTATAGTTGAATCAACCAACAGTGGTTTTTCCGGAACCGGTTATGCAAACTTCAACAATGAAGTTGGATCCTCCATTGAATTCACGGTTTGTGTTTCAGGAAACGGCGAAAAAAAGGCAGTCATTACATTTGCCAATGGTTCTTCAGTTGACCGCCCTGTTTCGGTTACTGTTAACGGCTCTGTGGTTATCAATTCACTGAGTTTTAATCCGACAGGCGCCTGGACAACATGGAATACAAAAGAAATTATTATCAATCTTGTAAGAGAAGTCAACACAATTACACTTACATCTCTGAGTTCTGATGGTGGGCCCAATATTGACAAAATTGTACTGGAGAGTGCTGTTTCAACTGCTGCAGGTTCCTCTCTTTTCATACCAGGATTGGTTTATAATCCTGCAAATTTCACAATACAGGCAAATTGTCCCGGTAAAGCGATTCATATAAATATGTATGCAGTTAACGGCAAGTCAGTATTGAACAGAAAATTGTTTTCTGCTTCCAATCAACAGTTCAGAATTCCGATAGAGCAGTTCGATAATGGACTGTATATCCTGAAATTGTCCGGGGATGGTTCATCTCAGGTACACAGGGTGAATATTGTTAAATAGGTTCTTCTTGCGGGTGTTTTACCGCACTTCAGATAAAGCTCACTTCGACTAGGCTCAGTGAGCGCTTTTTCGGGGCTATGTTCACTTTATACAGATTCAGTGGGCATTCAATGCACGAAATGTGATAAACCGTATTTATCACATTAACACTTCAAAACCGGGACAAAAATTTACTTTTGAATAGTCAGCCTGAACGCCCCTGCATCAGAGCCATTCAATGTAACTCTTGCGATACAAAGATTTGATACCTGCTGTAGCAAAGCACTCTTATCAATTGTGAATGCAAACATTCCTGTCGATGAATATGTTTCAGGATAATTAAAAGCCATCCTGCCATTTATTGTATACAATGACAAAGAAGCAGTACCAGGAATTGATCGTATTGTAACTGCTATCCGGTCGGCTGAAATAAATGATGTGACAATTGCTGAACTTGACTGAGAACCTTTTTTCAGCACGGGTCGTGATCTTACATCCGTCGATTGGTCCAAACCAAAAAACGACAATGCTTCCTGTTGCAACACCTGAAGATTATGAGGTTGATCCTGTTCAATAATTGTTTCAACAACAGTCTCACCGCTGGAATTATTGTAGCGCCGTCGTACCCATCCCGACTGGAATACATCTTTTTCCTCAGATGCGGGTATCGTATCTGCTCCCAGGACATTTGTCCACTGCTTTACAGCTTCACCAAAATTGTGAAAACTTAACACTTCATCATTGGTTCCATGCCACATCTGAATTTTCGGACGTTTTCCGGTATAGCCCGGGAATGCGTTACGAACAAGATCTCCCCACTCTTGAGCGGTTTTTGTGATTCTTCCTTTCGCACAATCATCATTCCAACTGTCCGGCCCGGAAAAGCATCCAAAAGGTACTCCTGCGAATGCGGATCCTGCTGCAAAAACATCCGGATAAGCTCCAAGCAGCACATTGGTCATCATTGCACCCGATGAAACACCTGTAACATACACTCGCGTGGAATCGGCATTGTAGTTTTTGATAACATACCTGACCATCGAAACAATTCCCAGTGGATCACTACCTCCATCATGTGTAAGCGCTTCCGTAGAAGCTACATCCCAGCAACCATCACTGCTAGCCGCATTGGGAAAAATCACATAGTACCCCTGACTTTCGGCAAACGAACAGTACCAGTAAGAAGCATTATAACAGGCGTCTGCAGTCCCGTGGCACCAGTGACAAACGACAAGAATCGGAGGTTTTGCGGCAACCTTGTCAGGTGTATAGAGAAACATCTGGATTCCGCTTGGATTTTCTCCAAAGTTTGTGACCTCTTTGTAGGTCCCTGCATGGAGAATCTGTACCTGGACTAACAGGAACATTGTAAGTGCTGACAGTAATCTCAGTTTAGTTTTTCTGTTCATGATTATCATATCTGTACATCCGGTTCAGAAGTGTTCGATAAAAATATACATTATACAACACTTTTTTCGATTACTGGAGATTCTTAATGCTGAAAGTGACGAATTATTGTTCATTCCGGAAAACCATCACAGGCAGGATTCTCTATGTGACAGTGTCCAATTCATTCTATACGTAACCGATTTATGGCTCAAATAGGGGAAAATGCTGCAGAGCCATTTAATGAATTACGAAGTATTACAAATGATAAAACGGGTGGAGTACGAATATTATCAAGACTTTGGGCAAAAGAATACTTTCATACTAAAGAACAGTTAGAACATTACTACGAAGAAATAGATAAATACAAAGCGATTTTCTGGGAAGTGGTTGAAAAAGAAGATCCTATCAATCCCTGGCTTAAAAAGACAATCAATGATATTGAGAAAATATGTAAAGGCGTTATTTCTGGAAAAGGTACTTTGTATGGATTTTGAATTAAATTTGTTTAAAAAACCATAAAACAAAATATCTCTATAAAGGATCGCACACAAATACAAAATATTTTATCTTGTATAGAAAGTTTTTATCCCGGTAAATTACAGACTTTACCTGAGAATCTCCACCACTTCAGAGGGGTTCTCTACGCTTATCAGCAGTTCTTTTAGACGTACCGGAAATCCCATAACATAAGCCCGCTGAACAGGGTTCAGCTTTATGCTTAAAATATCCTTTCCGGAGCCATTTACAAGCCATCGGCCACAAAATCCATGCACTCCACGGCTGAGAGGCTTTTTGCTTATCACAGAAACCTCACCTACAACAGAGCGGGGGAAACGGGAGCGGAACGCCCAGCTCATCCGGACTTTTACCTGGTCCTCTGAAAACTCTATATAGGAACCTGAGGGAGGAATACCGACCAGAAATGACAAAACACGGTACCATGGATCAAAGTATATCTGAAACCGTTTAGTCATTTTTTGGGTCTATCCGGATTTCCCAAACAGTGTAGTTAGATGAGTTCTTTGACATATATATAGAGTCACAGGCCCCTACAGAGGTATTTTTGTTTGATAATCGTCAACACAAACAAATTCCTGCAAGGAGG
>JAAYIG010000100.1 GCA_012523595.1 Fibrobacter sp. | reverse complement strand
TGATGGCAGTTTTGACATGGTTACATGGATGACCACTCCGGAGGGACTTGTTATTTTCAACGAAGGGATGCTTCATTACTGGGATCTCTCAACTTTTAACCCTGAAGGTGTAGAAAAAGGAAAATAATGAACAGTTTTTCGAGGACTTTTATGGTGCGATACACAATTGCACCTTTTGTTTTCAGGGCCTCCCGTTCATTTGCTTACCTCACTCTTCGAGTGCAATATAAAATGCTATCTGCAAACGGAGATTTTAACAATGATAATCATGCGGAGATTTTGCGGGACGTTTGTGCTTGAAATCGGCATTTTTGTTGTGTTCTGTCACTCCGGACCTTACAAGCCAATTTACAAGCCAATTTACAAGCCAATTTACAAGCCAATTTACAAGCCAATTTACAAGCCATACAATAAAAAAAATAGCTGTAAGCCCTTTATTTTTAAGCACTTACAGCCTTACACCGCAAATCGGAGTGAGAGGATTTGAACCTCCGACACCTTGGTCCCGAACCAAGTGCGCTACCAGGCTGCGCTACACTCCGAAATTTTCGAGGGATCTGACAGACCGGGATAGTAAATGTCTGTCAAACCGTTAAAAATACCTTTTAAGCAGACCATGAGCAAGTCTTCGGATTTTTTTCCTGAAACTGCCTCCGGCTACACACCCGATCTTTGTCCACGCATATTTCCAAAGCGGATAATGCTATAACGAAAAAAGCCCCCGGAATCTTCCGGGGGCTTTCAGACTGATCAGCTCTTAATAATTATTGGGAAATGTTTCCTTTTTTCCAGGAACTGGTCCATCCCGCAACATTGACATTACCATGCTTGGAATGGGTATTGAGGCCACCTGTTGTTGCACTGTTATTTCCTTTAAGAAATTTCTGGATCATTGCTCTCAGCGCTGATCCATATTCGGCACGTGTGCTACAGTGACTGCCATTTCCGCTGCTCCCCAGATACCACAATGCATCCTGCCTGCCCATTGCTTTATATACCTCATAAGCAGCCGCACAACCAAGGTAGTTAGCCTTGTATGACAAATGGTCGATATGCGGGTTGTCCATTAACAGCAAGCCTCGAGGTGCATACATAGCAGCTACATCACTCATATCAACAGCCATATTTGATGAATAGCTTTTCGATGTGGGACCAAACCAACTGGCTTCTCCATTGCAACCTGACAGTGACTGGCCTCCCAGTGTCGGCAAAGCACGAAGCGGTGCCGGACCACCGGTACCTGGCTCCAGAGGAAGACCCAGAGCGATACGCTGGTCAAAGGCGCCGATCACAAAAGCGGCTTTCCCAAAACGGGAACATCCATGAATGGCTATTTTCTTGGGATCTATCACATTAGGATTTTTCTCGAGCATATCGATGATACGGCTGACACCCCATGCCCATGCGACAAGCGCACCGGTTTTTCCCTTATAATCAGGGTTCGCATCGTAATACTTTCCGGTTGAATAGTTGTTGGAAGCCTCTGATGCGATAGAGTAGGCATCGTAGCTGATTGTAGCCACTCCCTCACTTGAAAGCACATCTGAATTCAGGCTGTTGAATCCACCCACAACAATTACCGCCGGGTAAGGAGCTGAACCTGTTTTCGGCAGACTTACTGTGCCGCTGAAAGATGTATTTCCCTTAGGGGTAGTTACATTGACCGTATAACTGGTATTTGTAATACTGCCAGTCACACTGCCGCCAATTTTCGCGGGCGGAGGAGCCTTTTCACCCAAAATCCGTTTCTCAATTTCCACAACCAGTTCGCGGCGGCGGCAGCGCCAGTCTGCCATGGTTTTAACCTGTGAACCATTCCACATGGTAAAGGGATCAGGCAAAGCAGTAGAAGAACCTCCATTTGAGCCGTTTGGAGTACCTACTGTGCAGTCATACCCCTCATCCTCAACAAAATCTGAGACACTGCCTGACGGTTCCAGAGAGATATTGACAGTAGCATCATATAACTCGACTGCCACTACTTTTGTTTTAAAACCGGCCTTTTCTACTTTGATCGAATCGACCACAGCCGCCAGTTTTGCCAGTTTGCCACTTGACGGCGATACGATGTTTTCATCAGAGGTTTTCAAGAGATAATTGCCGTTTTGCAAAGGAAGATAACGGCAGGTCATTGTTCTTTCACCAATTGAAGCCCTGATAATCAGAACATTTGATACACTGGAAAGCTCAGCGATATTCATGCGGTAGATACCTGCCGGAGCATTCTGCCGCACTTCCCTCTTTAAGAGTTTTCCCTTTACATCAAAAACTTCTGTCTTCAAAGGTGAGGATTTCGAAAGGCTCAGCTCCAGAACACCTTTGTTGAAAGTAATCTTCTCAGCCTGAGGCACTATGGACCGAAGAACTGCTACAGTAGTTTTTTTAATCGAATAGTTACCGTTATTATCGGTAGTATCCTTTAAATTCTGACCCATAAGGGTAACTATTGCATCGGCAACCGCATTTCCTCCGGAAGTAACTCTACCCCGGAGATTAATATCGACATTTTGCGCATTGATAACAAATCCGATTAGAGCAATAAAGCAGAAAAAAATATGGTGATTCATATCCTTTCCCCCGTCTTTGTAAGGATTCAATTTCTCCGCTCCCAGGGTGTTGTCAAAGGGAGGCGGGTTATTTCAATATCCAATATAAAGCTAATCGGGTGCTGCAGAATGGTTTTAGTGCTCAGGTGATGAAATTTCCGTTTACATTTTGTGTACACCGGAAATGAGATAGTGATATCTTGTCTTTCTCTTTATAAATTAATTGCAAACTGAACAGCGGCATAATGCAGTTACACAGTACATACTGCCCATATGGAATTTAAAAACCGCCTCAAGTTACATTCCGTTGATCTCTATTATTGGGGCCTTAAGCGGGAACTGAAAACAGATGGTAAGTTAAGGTTTTGAAGTCAGAAATCTCAAGGGAAACATCGCAGCAAAATAAGGCTTTATGATTCTCCTGTCCCAATAAGTATTTATCCCTGTTTTCCCTTTACGTGCTCAATTTTCAACCTGCCGATAAGCTTTACTATATCTACGGAACTCTCTCCCGTATCATCGATAATAAGAGGTATTCTCTCTGTAGCAGCCGGAAAAATACCGAAAGCCGGATCAGCAAAGACCCACTCCCCTGTAAATGCCATCACCCAGGCATGATAGTAATACCCGCTTTTTCGCTCAACATACACCATCCCCAGAACTACCCTGGCAGGTATTCCCGATGCCCTCAACAGAGCCGCCAGAAGCACAGCGTGTTCGCCACAATCACCAAATCCTGCATTGAGTGTCTCAAGTGCACTGGAAAAAGTGGCTGTATTTTTTTTGTCCAGTTTTTCAAATACATAGCGGTTATACCTGCCGACCAGTTCACAACTGTTTGCCGCATCTCCCCTGAGTGAATTTGCATGACTGACAATCTTCTCATGTGTAACCTGCATAGTGGGGGTCGGCACAGTATACTTCTTCAGTGAATCGGAAACAGCAACCTCCTTCCCGGTACATTTCCGGGGCAGATCCAGAAGTGTAAAACGATCTCCGTTTGCGGTGTAGAATGGCTTTACGGATGAGTGAAGTATGTCCGGATCGATGACCAGAACAACCCTCTCAGATGTCTCTAACTTTTCCTTCTTTATACAAAGCGCCTCAAACAGGTCCGCTGTCCTGTACTCTTTGCCGGATTCACCCTTTCTCTTTGCCACAAAAGGATAAACCTCACGCAGTAGAGTATGCCCGCTCTTATCAACCTCCCAGACCTCATCTCTGTCATAAAGGCTGCTTCTTGTATCAAATACAAACCTGAACCCGTTTTTCTCTGAAGGTACCTGACGACAGGTGGTTCTGGTATGGATGTGCTGCCCTGAAATAAGTTCAAAAGCAGTATCAACCCAGGTATCACCGGGTTTGATAGATGAACCGAAAATGCCTCTGTAGATCTGGATGGTTGAATTGCAGTTTTCATTCACACTCTTGACAATGCGTTTACTCCCGGTCCCTCCGGCATTCACAGTCAACTCCCACTCACCGCTGGAATTCCTGCGAAGCGTCCAGAAGTTTTTCCCCGCAGGGCTGGAAACTTCCTGAAAAGCCTCCACCAGAGAGCCATCAGGACCAAAACGCCTTCTCTCAGAAATGCGGTTCGCCTGCACAGCCTCACCACTCTGGTTCACATGACGGGTAATAAGCTCTGATCTGAACTCAACAGAATCACTCCTCACACTCAGATAACTGCGCAGATCTCCGGCCGACAGCCCCTCAAGCAGCAGATCCATTGTGTCGGAAACAGTAAATGAGTCCTGCTTCGCAAGAGGAAACCCGGCAGCCAGGAAAAAAGCCAAAAGGAACATTACCGTCTTTTTCATCTCTGATCCTGTTCAGCCTGGGATATACCCGGAGATTTTACATACTCAGAAAACCCTATACCTGCAATCGAGCGGAACGATCTGGAAAACGCCTCTGCATCCGGGAACCCGCATCGGAAAGCAAGTTCCTCTGGAGTCAAGGAAGGAGTCTTGTTCAACAGGATTCTGGCGTGGTTTATCCTTACCTGCCCGATAAACTCACCCACACTCATCCCAAGTTCCTTCTGAAACAGTGCCTCCAGAAACGCCTCTCCGGTTACAAGCTCCTCACAAAGTTTTTTAACAGAAAACTCAGGATCAGCAAAATTGGTCTCAATATTCCTGCATGCCCTCTGGACCTCTTTATCCATAATTGAGAGTCTTGTGGTTGTCAAAAACCGGGTTTTTTCAGTTTTCTGACGATAAAAGTTGATTGTGTAGAAAATGACAACAAGGGAGATACACAGAAAGAGAATCTTACCAGTCCTGACTTTTATCCATGTTATAATCCCGGTTCCCGGAATTATCTTTTTTACAAAAGCGACGACACCGGAAAAACCCTTTGCCAGTCCTTTCAGCTTATCCGGAAAGGATCTCCCCCCTGCCAGGCTGTCGGAACTGTCTACATCAGCAGACAAATTGAGGACAGTATCGGAAGAACTGTTTTTCTCCCGATTCTCCACCTGCCCGGAAACACCATGCAGAAAGAAAACAAAAAAAAGCAGAACAACTGCAGACCTGACAATCAACTTACTGTGCACCGTTTCATCTGTTCCTGAAGCATGGCGTTGTAATTAGATCCCAGCGCATCGATTTTCGCACGCAGCTTTGTAATAAACCACTCTGCTTCATCCAGAGATTTCAGCCTCATGTCCTGCCAGAGCTGTTTGAGAGTTTTTTCATTGAGAATCTCGTTTGTGGAGACTTCAAAGTGGAGACGGTTGTTTTCTGTTATCCTCTTATAGGCATCCTGTATCATCTGAAGGATCTCAGAGTAGGTCACCTGCTCGAAACAGTTTTTAAGAATTTTGTGTTTGAGAAAAAGCTGATCACAGAAAAATTTACTGTTGAAGATATAATGACGTTCATTTTTGTAGACTTTTCCGTCATAATAATATTCACCTATGATCTTCCCGCTTGTGGTCTTCACAACCGATTTAGGGAAAGGCGATATCTCTATCTCTACGACAGGTTGTTCTTTTGTCTCAGGAATAGCGGGCTCGGCGGCATCACTTTTACTCTCCTCAATTATCTCCAGAGCCGGTTTCTGCTCCATGGGAGGCGGCAGAGAATCTTTAACTTCGATGTGCGCCTCAGTTTCCTCTTCAGGTTCATCATCCTTCTTTTCCGCAGCTTCAACAGGAAGCTTCTCTTCGGATGTTTTCTTTTCCTCCTTATGTGAGAAAACAATCTCGTAGAGCCCATTTATAATTGCATTCTCATTTCTGTCGATCTCTTCTTTCAGCTTCTGCTCCTGACCTGCAAGCTCCTGCTCTTTACTCTTAAGAGATTCTAATTTGCTTGTGAGCTCATTGAGCTGCTTTGTGCTCTCAGAAATCTGCTGTTTTATCTCTGCGATCTCTTCATCTCTCTTCCGTTTTTCCTCCAGAAGTTTTTTTGAATCCTTGCTGATTCTTTTCAGATTCTCCTCTTTGTCTCTCAGTATATCGATTTTCTCCTGGTAGAAACTGATTAAATGGTCAAGGTTGCTGTTTGAACCTGTCAAGATGTTTTTACGGAGATTCCAAAGCTGCTCCAGAGCAATTTTGGCGTTCTCCTTTTCTCCCTCCAGAAGCTTCTCGGTAATTTCACACATGCTCATGGAAACACTCCTGTCTTTGGCATCCAGAAGTATCGAATAGAAACGGTTTGAATCTACAGTGCTGTTCTCAACTCCAAATATTGTTTCCGGTAAACGATCTACTCTGCGCATTTTTCCTGACCTCCGGGCTTTATAACTAAATAATTCAAAGATTAAGTTTTGTCAAGGCAATCCTGATAGACTTCCTTAAGATGTGCAAGTGAATCAAAGATCTCCTTGAGGTCCGGATTGCTGTTTATCTCTTCCAGATCAGTATAACCGTTTTCAAGAGCCCGTATAAGATTTCTCTCTGCATCGGCCCTGTTACCGCTCTCTGCCTCGATTCTGGCAAGGATAAAATAGCTGTCGAAATAATCCGGGTTTTCTTTAATATAGTTTTCCACGGACTCTTTTGCCTTCCCGATCTCCCTGTTTCCCAGCATCGCACGCCAGAGTATCCCCCGGGATGCATCATCGGGCTTTCTCATCCTTTCCACAAATCTGATTGCAGAATTGAATGAACCATTCTCAAGAGAAAACCGAGCCAGCCCCTTCAAGACCTGATCCTGAGGATCAGACATACCCGAGAGCCGTTTGTAAATTGCCACTACCCTGCCCTGGTTTATTCCCTTACGCCTGTAGATAAGCAGCCTCTGCACATCCAGAAGATCTCCATCCTTACCCATACGATCAGCCTGAAAAAGGAGCGCTTCAGCCCTTGAAATCTGGTTCAATTCATAGAGAATTTCGATACTGCAAGCCAGAACCTCATCACTTAAACGGGGTAAAACCGCCAGTGTGGATCTGGTGAAAGTGCTTAAATCACCCCTGAGAAGAGCAAGCTGCCTGATACCTGTCCACCCCATAATGTTGTTGGGAGCCAGGCGCACAGCCTTTAAAAAATGTCTCTTTGCCTCTTCATACCTGCCCTGCCTGATGTAAAGCGACCCCAGATTCACATGAATACCGGAATCAAGCCTGTTAATCCCGGCTGCCTTGATATAACACTGTTCAGCTTTTTCTGTTTCACCCAGTTTTTCATGCGTAAACCCCAGGTTTTTCATTGCTGATGTAAAACCGGGATTATACCTGAGCGCCTTCTCAAACGCACCCTTTGCACCTGCATAATCTTCAAGGGCATTGAGAGTATTACCAAGGTTAAACCAGGCATCAGAAAAATCCGGATGCTTCTCAACTACACTCCTGAAACAATCTGCTGCCTTCTGAAACTCTCCCTCATCGAAATAGAAATTACCCTGATTGATAAGCGCCCCGGAGTGCTCCGAATCGATCCTCAATACCTTTTTAACACACTGTCTGGCCTCTTCGGTTTTCCCCTGCCTGATGAGCACTATCGCCAGGTTATTCCACCCCTCGATACGCTCAGGAGAAAGCTCTGTAAGTGTCCTGAAAGTACCTGCCGCATCTTCCAGTTCTGTCTTCTTAAAACAGAGATTTCCATATTCAAGCAGCAGATTAAAATCCTGTGGGTTCTCTTTCAGTACTTCCCTGAAAAGCTCTGAGGCCTGCCTTAGATGACCATGATCAATGTAGTAACGAGCCAGATCCAGAGCCTTCCTGACATTACCGCGATCAGAGTCAAAAGCAGTACGAAGTTTGACAAGTACAGGGTCGGTCTTTCCCATAATGAAGTCTGATGTAAACCGTTAAATAAAACTATTCAGATTTGCAGGTATTCACCCGAAGAATTCTCTGCGCCTTTGGTATATATACATTCCGGATCATCTCTTCCAAATACCCCCTCTGTGGTATCTGCTTGTCTGAAGACCAGTTTTTGTTTATAACCAGATCATCCCAGCAATCCAGATAAATCGCAGCTATCTGCTCAAAACAGGGGTTACCGGGGATAACCGTATGCCCATTGTTCATCAACTGCCTGAAGGAAACAATATAGACATCTGTAATCCAGCCCCCGCCAAATAACATGGTCATGTCACTTAGAATATCCTTACGAACCGGAATCATGCCAAAACGGTTGCACTCCTGGATCTGGACAGGAGTGCTTGTCACATGAGTCGCGATTTTAAAGGATAGTCTGGGATCAGGCGTGTCATGAGGAATACCCCACCACCATCCGCCGGTTGTGATCGATCTGCTCCCTTCCCGCAGAGGCATTCCCCTGGAGTCAAGTTCGATGGAACACCCCTGAGGCATCGTTGCAACCCCCATGTCATCAGGGTTCTTAAAATACCCGTTAAGATTGTCCCTTCCCGTACCATGTAGAAAAAAGCAATCAAGCTGGGTCATGAAAGAATAAAACACTTCCCCGTCCGCAAACCCCTGCCATATATCCTCATTGCTCCACCGCTTCTCCCACATCCTGGGATTGTAAACCCCGGAAGCGGCATATACAGCTTCCCACATGAAAGCATCCACAACACTGTTGCCACTCATTGTGAGAATATCTGTGGAATCCCCCTTTAACTGGAAGACTCTGTCGATGAGGCGAAGTGATGTTCCGGAGCTGCGCTGTCCCCTGTGTGCCACCCTCGGCATCACCTTTCCGTCATAGATAGTATGAGCCCAGATCCAACCGGCAACAAAAACGTCAAAATAATCCCACTCATTGACATCCTCCTCAAGGATATAAGTTGCCGGAAGTCCGAAACCGTTATACTTTTTTAGCTCCTGATCGATATTTTCCTTGTACTTTCTCCACGCCCCCACAGCATCCGCAACTTTACTTCTGCTGTAAACTACCACACGCGTTTCGAATTTCCTCGGTATGAGGCAGATCTTTCCATCAAAGGTTCCAAGTGAGGTCAGCAGGTAATCATCCTCAAACTTCTTAAGTTCTTCCTTGCTCAGGAAAGAATCAAGCGGTTTGAAAATCCCTTTTTCCATCAAAGATCTGCTCTTATCGAACGGAACTTTTACAAGCGCAACTTTCCCGGTTTCTTTATTCATCTCATATTCAAGGCTGTCAGGATTCCTGTAATGAACAGCCGTCAGTCCGGTTTTCTCTTTCTCCTTAAAAGGAGCTACAACTTCATTCCTGAAATAGTTCTCCTGATCCTCCATCATACTGACAAGAACACTCAATTCTATTCCGGGAGCACATCCTGCCAGAAGAAAAGCGGGAAAAATCAGAAACATTCTTTTTTTCATGTCTTTTCCTTGATCCGGACCGGGCCGGTTTCTACTTGACACCCTCAGTATCGGGCAAGCCTGTTCGGTACTCATTTTTCTTTATCCATATAATTATAGCAAATGGCAGAATTTTTTACAGTAGTTTCATTTTCCGGCTTTTTCAGACAATTTATCCACCTCTGCTACTAATACTTCACCAGCCGGAGGCAGATAGTATTTTTATCTCTTGGCAAAATTCCGGAGCGAATTCTCAAATGAACAAATCAAGACTCAAAGAACAAGTCGAAATCATCCGCCAGGCATTCGGGTACATTGACCAGTTTAAAAACGAGATCTTTGTAATTAAAATCGACGATGTCCTCATTTCCAATCCCTTTTTCCCGGTTTTTATCAAGGACCTTGTCCTTCTTCACAAAATGGGAATAAGGATCATTCTGGTCCCGGGCGCCAGGACACGTATCGATGATATACTTAAAACCTACAAAATCGAATGCCAGTCAGCAAACGGAATCCGTATCTCACCTCCGGAAGCAATCCCTTTAATCAAGATGGCCGCTTTCGATGTATCCAATAAAATTATGACCATGCTGGCAGAAAACGGCGCACAGGCGGTAATCGGGAACTGGGTGAGGGCCCGGGGCATCGGAGTAAGAGAAGGAATTGATTTTCAGAGTTCCGGAATAGTCGAGAGGCTCCAGATTGACGTCATCAAAAATGTCCTCGATGATAACCTTATTCCCATATTTCCCAATATTGGATGGAGTCTCAACGGCAAACCGTATAACCTCTCCTCAAACGATCTCGCCTTCACAATCAGCATCCAGTTGAACGCGGCAAAGCTGTTCTTTGTAACCGACAAAGGTGGAATATCCGCAGACGGGTTCAATATACCTGAGGGAGTTTATGTATCAAGCGACAACGTAATCTCTCAGCTAACACTGAAACAAGCCACTGCCTTTCTTGAATTGAACTCAGGCTCAGAAGACAAAGAGAAACTGGAACTGATAAGACTTGCGCACAGGGCCTGCGAAAGCGGGGTTAAACGTGTACATATAATTAACGGCCATGCTGAGGGAATGATATTGAAGGAGATTTTCTCCAGCAGGGGCTTTGGCACCATGATCTACGCCAACCAGCACGACCATATCCGCCAAATGACAATTGCGGATATCCCTGGTGTGCTCTCGCTGATGCAGCCTGCAATAGAGGAGAAAATCCTGGTCAAACGCAGTGTCTCTGACCTCCAGGACAAAGTTGATGATTATGTTGTTTACGATGTAGACGGCACTATACACGCATGCGGAGCCCTGCATACCTTTCCTGACCGCCAGGGAGAGATTGCAGGAATAGTAGTCGATGAAATGTACACTAATCTGGGTATTGGCAAAAAAATAGTAGAATATCTTATAGAAAAAGCGATAAAGGCTCGCCTTAAATCGGTTTTTATTCTTACCACTCAGACATCGGACTGGTTCTCGCAACTGGGTTTCCAGAAAGCATCAGTTGCCGATCTTCCCGCTGAAAAACGCACTCACTATAACAGCAGCCGTAACTCTCTTGTGTTAAGATATAAGCTAAGCAGGTACAAAACCCGAAGAGTCTTCGAAGTTGAATAAATAAACAGCCGTGAAGTCTGAATTATCTGTGCAGAAAGCGCAGATAATTCAGATACAAAACTTTACTACACTACTGCTTTCTCCAGGCACACCAGTAGGGATACCCGTCCTGATCTCTGAGAATAAGCACCCTGTCCTTGTATCTCACTTCAGCAGCCATAATTGTTGGTTTACTGTTTATCGAAACCTTCGCCCCTCTCACCTCTACTTTGTTTCCGATAGAAAGGTTCATATCCTGATGAAGCACAAACCAGGCAGGACCAAGATGAACCACAAACTCCTCATTGCTGGTTTTAAGAGAGAAACAGATCCCGTAAGACATATCGTTTGATGGTATCACCGTGTCTATCTTGGAAATGGTGCCATAATATGACTGAAGCGAATAATTGTTGTACATCTGCTCATACCGGCTGCCCAATCCCCAACCGTCACTGCCCCTGAATTTGATAGACATCTGAGCCTGACTCTGTGCAGGCATAAAAAGGGCAATCAAAACTGCTGAGATCTGTAATAACTGCTTCACTCGGCATCCTCCTGAAAATTGGTGAGCACTGTGTCCTGATTTCAATATATTAAATGTACCAGGAAAGATAAAAGGCAACAGAAAAGATCTCTTTCATGAATTTTCCAGGAATTCAATCAATTCCCCGGGGCTACTTACCAGTAAATTAGCACCACTGAGAGTAAGTTCCTCTCTGCCCCGGAACCCCCACAGTACTCCCACAGCAAACATCCCTGCCCCTGTCGCAGTCGCCATGTCAATACCCGAATCTCCAAGGTAGATAAACTGAGATGGAGGTATCCCCATCTGCTCTGAAATGTAGATGGCAGATGCCGGGTCGGGTTTGTCAGGGAACTTTCCTGCTCCCAACACTATTTCAAAAATCGATTCTTCAAAAAAATGACGAATCGATTTAAGGGTGAATTCATGAGGTTTGTTGGATAACACAGAGAGCCTCAATCCGTTCTCCTTAAGCCACTTCAGCATGCTCTCAATCCCATCATAAGGACGGGTTTTCTCTGCCCACCCGGAACCATAAGTTCTCCTCATTTCAGAGAGACATTTCTCGATCACTGTATCGACTCGCTCTTTCTCAGGAAGAACCTTGCGAACAAGGGTTCTCATCCCCTCTCCCACAAAAAGCTTGTATGCCTCCGCCTCATGCTGTGGAAAACCATTGTTTTTCAGCACCTCATTCATCGAATCCGCAATATCCTGCAGCGTATTAAGAAGTGTTCCATCAAGGTCAAAAATCGCAGCTTTAAATTTCATCATTTTTTTTCCTTGTATCCGAGATTTTTCAGACCGGCAACTTCCTGTTGTGTCAATGGGCGAAGCTCTCCGCTGGGCAGATCATGAAGCCGCAATGTGCCAAACTGCACTCTTCTCAGCCTGCTCACCAGAAGCCCGATTCCCTCAAACATCCTGCGTACCTGGCGGTTTTTCCCCTCAAAAAGATCGATCTGATACCAGCACTGGCTCCCATCAGTTTCCGGTTCCACCTGACGCACATCCGCGGCATGAAGTACCTGTCCTTCAGATTCAATCCCCTCCTTCATCCGGACAATCTCTTCATCTGTCAATCTGCGGTTCACCTTCACCAGATAAACCTTCTTTATTCCGAATCTGGGATGAGTCAGAGCGTGAATAAGATCCCCGTCATTGGTAAGAAGAAGCAGACCCTCTGAATTGAAATCCAGCCTCCCGGCATAGTTAAGATGATCAGCGTCCAGTCCCTTTCTTCTCAGAGCATCGTAAATAGTAGGCCTGCCTTCAGGATCATTTTTAGTCACCATAAGCCCCCTGGGCTTGTGAAAAGCAAAATACTCCAGTTTCCGAAGCGGCTTCACCTCCTTGCCGTGGTATTCCACTTTATCTACACCAGGCCGGACACGGGCACCTAAAGCAGTCACCCTCTGACCGTTGATAAAAACATTTCCGGATGCGATCATCTCATCCGCTTTTCGCCTTGATCCAAGCCCGCACTGCGCCAGGTATCGATTCAGACGAATTTCACTCTCTGATTCACTTCCCATTTCTTCTCACCTGAAAATATCCATGAGCCCATTGGCCACCCTTACCTCCCGCATCAGCATACGTGAAATCCGGGAGGAAGAAAATCCATCCAGTGTATAACCGGCATAATTGAACATCACCTCCGGAAGCACCACAGTTCCTGCTCTCCGCTCAGGGTCAGCCTCCTTTACGGCTCTTATAATATCCTTAGCACATAACAAACCGGCGACTGTCACAGTCTCACCCATGTAATGATTTACCACCGGAACAAGCCTGATACTCCTGCTCTGCCTCTCCCCGGCTTCCCGTATAATCTTTTCCAGAAAGGGGAAGGCTGAAACAGATGTGAGCACAAGACGGTTTTTACCTGAAGATCTCCTGGATGAAACTGCTTTCTTCACCTTCTTCCACTCCTCGAGCAGTTGCCGAACCAGTCCTACTCCATTTTCTATCTGAGGATAGTCACCATAATAATTCCGTCCGGGAATCCTCATCCCGCCCTTTATAAAAAACTCATCAGCCAGAAACAGCTTTCTCGTACCGTCAATTTCTGCATGCCTGTCGCTCAGCAACTGTATTTCCCTGCAGATCGATGCAGCAGAAGGAGAATCAAACCCGGTCAAAGGAAACTTTCTAAACTTTGTAAGCCCCACCGGAACAACTGCTATAGAAAGGAGAGAATGACCCAGTGCCAGAAGATCCTCTACAGTCTTATTCAACACAGATCCATCATTATACCCTCTGCAAACCACAATCTGGGTGTGAAATGAAATCCCCATCTCTTTTAGAAATCCCAGTTGATCGAGAATCGGTGCAGCCCTGCGGTTGCCCAGTAATCTGTTCCGGACCTCCGTATCTGTCGCATGTACAGAGATGTAAAGAGGTGATATCCCAAGATACGCCAGCTTCTCCAGATCCTTTTTCTTCGCCCCGCTGAGAGTCACATAATTGCCATTCAGAAAAGAATGCTTGAAATCTTCATCTTTAATGTACAGACCCTTGCGCAACCCGGGCGGCATCTGATCAATAAAACAGAAAATACAGCGGTTACAGCATCTGTTTATGGGGTTCTCATAAAAATCCAGGCCCAGGAAATCACCCTCTTTCCGCTCAACCTGAAACCGCAGCTTTCTTCCCCCGCGCATGAGTACAACATTCAGAAAAGAATCCGCTGCGAAAAAACGGAAATCCAGTTCATCAGATATTTCTGATCCATTTATCTCCAGAACCAGATCCCCCCTCCTCAAACCGGAATTATAAAAAGGAGATCCAGCATGGATTTCCCTTATTTTAGCTCCACGAACCACCGCTTACCCTATCTTCCTTTCTCTCCGGAGGGATATTACCCTACCGGATTTTACGAATCTATTATAGTTTTAGTCATTGATTTTTCCAAATTAATATTCTTATAATTGAAGTATATTCTTTCCAAAAGTCTCCACTCCTTAGTGGACATTTCAGATTATGAAGAAAAAGGGGGTTGTTTCTGTGAGAACCGCAATACGTAATCTCTGGACGGTCGGCCTGATACTCCTGCTTGGATTCTTTTGTACAATCCGTGATGACAACGGTGATCCGGCCATCTCAGGACCAACCGGACCAAAACTGAACCCATCTGTAGATCAAATCACACCGTCAATTTTCGCCAGCCCCGAAAGCGCTTATGTCAGATTAGGCGACACACTTGCCATCAGGGTTCAGATCCTTGGTGATACAAGTATTATCGATTCATTTCTGCCCCTGGCCGGATTGACCGTAACAGCCTCAGCCAATAAAGGAACCCTGCTTGACGATTCTCTGATCTCTGATAACAACGGACGGGTTACCCTGCGGTTCACGGATAAAAATCCCGGAAGAGTTGAAATCTCGATAAAATGTTCGACCGCACGCCAGACTGTACGATTTGAGGTTACAAACACCCCGGTGAAAATCCAGAAACTCATAGAGGTAGTTCCTGAAAAGACAATTATCAAAGCAGACGGGCAGGATTATACCTTTATAACAGTAAGAGTGCTCAATGAAAACCACAATCCTGTAAGCGATGAATGCGTCCAGTTTGTGTCTACATCAGGTATTATCGTCGGTGAGGGCGGATGTTCAAATTCGGGGCAGAGTGTTACAAACAGCGATGGAACAGCCAAAGCAAAACTGATCAGTTCAAACATAAATGACACCGCGTTTATAACAGCATTTCTGGTTTCAGACAAATCGATGAGCGATGAGGCGGAAGTTGCTTTCAGAGGTGTTACAATCTCCATCCTGTCTGATCAGACAAACATCGCTGTCGGAGACACATCGGTTTTAACCGCTCAGGTACTGAACGCATCAGGAATTCCCGTTGCCAGGGCACCGGTTTACTTTACTCTGAAAAACGGGTCCAAATCCAATCTGAAAATCTTAAGCAGCGATTCCGTAACCAATTATGAGGGACGTGCAGTAGCGAGAGTAAAGGCATTGTCCAACGGATATGATCAGGTCTCAATCTTCTCATCAGGCACAGAATCATCTGTACAGATAAATGTTACAAGTCTCGTGATGCGCCTTTCACTGAACAAGACCATTCTCCAGACCAGGGAGTCGGATTCTGCTGTCCTTACCTCTACTTTTGTAAATGGCAACGGAAATCCGCTTTCCGGTAAAAGCATCGTGCTGACCCGTTATTACAAAACAGAAGCCGGTGATGACACGACTGACAGTTTCTCCGGAAATTCAAACAGTTCAGGCAAATGCTCATTTACAATCAAGGCCCTCCCTTATGAGGGAACAATGCGCCTGGAAGTGGTTGGATTTGACAAATCAGAAGGATACGCATCGGCGGATACTTCTATCCAGTTTATCACCACCAGAGTGATGACAATGCGGGCTCCGGAATTCATTGCCGCTGACGGGTCAAGTAAAGCACCCGTTACTGTCTACATCAAGAATAAATCCGGTAACCCGATTGTCGGAGATGTAATCACTTTTTCCACAACAGCAGGGATGATTACAGGAAAAGCAACAACTGACAGTGACGGTAAAGCTGTTGCTTATTTGACAAGCGACAGGAGAAACCAGATCGCTACCATCACTGCTGTGCTGAGCAGCGATCCCTCAAAACAGCAAACCGCACAGGTGGAATTCACAGGTGTCGAACTCACAGCCAATGCCGAACCTCCAAGCATAGGCAGCAACGGGAAAGACACCTCGCGTATCTCCATTTCACTTCTGGATGCAGCCAAAAATCCTATAGCTGGTGAACCGGTCAATTTTTCCAAACAGCTTGATAAAACAATAATCGCATCGGCAGACTCTGTTACCAATAACCGCGGAGAGGCAACCTGCAAAGTCTATGGTACCGGCTCAGGCATGGACACAATACGTATTTCTGCCGCTGGTGCAAACGGATACGTAGTAGTGAATTATTCCTCCAATATCATCCTTATCGATACTGCAGCAGGTCAGGCATGCATAGCTGACAGTTCCGATTCCACACTTATAAACGTTACTTACCTTAAGGGCGATGGAGTCACCCCGATCCCGGGAGCCGAGGTTCAGGTCAGCGTCACCATTGGTAAACTCGATACCCTCTTTGCCAGGACATTTACCACAAACAGCAGCGGTAAAATGAGTTTCTACCTGCGCAATCCTCATTTCGCCAGCACCGCTGTAATTTACGTCCTAGCACGTACATCCAGTGAAATCACAACAAAATCTTTCCCGCTTTATTTCAAGGCAAATGCTGTCAGGAAAATCACTCTTTCGGGTACACCGGAAGTGATCAACATAAACGGAAGCCGTGCAAAAATTATCGCTGTGGCTTATGATTCCCTGGGCAACAGAGTCAAAGATGCCCGGATCGCATTTAATATTGTAAATGGCCCCAGCGGTGGTGAATATCTCGATCCGCCGGTGGCAATCACCACCGATGACGGTTCGGCATTTACTTATCTGGTTTCCGGCAAAACACCCAGCTTCTATCGCCAGGTCTGGATCACAGCCGGCAATTTTTCAACTATCAAATCGGACACGGTTAAATTCACTTTTGCAGGTCCGCCGAAATACATAACCATCAGAACAAATATCCTTAAAGGTATAAACCCCAATGACGGGACATTTATTCTGCCATGCGCGGCAATTGTCACCGATGTAAACGGGAATCCGGTTGCAGACGGCACAGAAGTCAATTTCAGCCTGCAGG
>JAAYIG010000099.1 GCA_012523595.1 Fibrobacter sp. | reverse complement strand
ATTGGATCACCATGTATGACATAGAAAAGGGAGGGCTTAAGATCAGCCCTGCGCTGAAGATGGAATACTGGCGGAGTAATCCAAAGTTTTACGAACCCGGTTCAGACAATTATCCCTGGCAGAAGGGGAATAACATGTCAGGGTCAGGACTGGAACTGTCCTCTTTTGGACTGGGGATGGGTCTGTCATTTGACATACTTAAATATGTGAATTTCAATCTTGAGTACGGGTTTAAAAATGTCTCTTCGAAGTGTGATTCCGTTTTCCCGTTGATTGAAGATAATAAGGAATGGTACCACAGTACAGTTGTCGATCTTCAGTGCAATATCCACAAGATACCAGCATTGAGGATTCCTGAATCGATGGAGCTTATAATAAATGCAGGATTTTTCAATTCATTATACAATAAAGCCTTTGATTCCTGGCAGACGGAATTTGTGCATCTGGTGCCACCGACAGTATCCAGTCAATCCTGGAGATATGAAGATCCTTACCCTGTGTTTTTAAATTCCCGTATTATAGGTTTTAATGCCGGAATCAGGACATCTTTTCTTGACCGGATGTTTGGAGTGGGAGCGGAATTTATTTACTTTACTGAAAATGACAAAGAAGAAAAAGGTCCGGGTTTCAGTATAGATCTTTCATACAACTTACAAAAACCACAGGATCAGAGTAAATGAATAAATTAACACTCCTTTTTCTTGTTTTACTTTCAGGTGCGGCAGTGATTACCGGCCAGGATGATCTAAAGCCCTGGGAGCGCCTTGGGCTTTCCCAGACCGAATGGAAACTCATCGAGCAGCATAATATCCCGATGTCAAAGGTTGAGTCTCTTCTCAGAGATGGGATCGGGGTAGGTGAGTACGTTCAGAAACCCTGGGAGAAGCTGAGGATGAGTGAATCAAAGTGGATTGCCAAACGCCGGTCCGGATTGACAAATTACGATATTGAACTTGAGTCTGACAACAGCAGCAGTGAATGGAAAATGGATACCAGGGATGGATTTAAGCAGGAGGTCACCGGGATTTCCGGTCACGGCGAAGCCTTCTCCAGTCTGTTTCTTCCAGGCTTTCAGCAGTTGAAATCCGGTGAAAAAGGTAAAGGCGGATTAATGGTATCCTTTGCCGGTGTTGCAGTTCTTTGGTGTGTAACCGGCAGTATTATCCAGAAGGATTTTGATGTAATACCGATATTTTTTGTTCTGGTTCCAGATATGGTGTGGAGTTTTATCGATTACAAAGTGAAAAGCAGAAAAACACAATGACTACAGTATACCTTAAAGAGAAAAGTTGTTACGTTTGTGGGAAAGAGAACCGTTACCCTATTGTGTCTCTGGCATTTGACACAGTGGGACCGCACGATCTCGATGGAAGGTCAAGTCATATCAGACGCTCAGCAGTCTATCTCTGGGTACAGAGGTGCATCTCCTGCGGGTATTGTGCGATGGAGATTACCGAGGGTGATCCCCAGGTCCATGAAATTGTAAAGAGCCCTGAATACAAACGTCAGTTGATTGATCCTGTCTATCCCGAAACTGCCAATTCTTTTCTCTGTCACAGCATGATAATGGACACTCTTGGAGAGTTTGCAGCAGCAGGCTGGTCATCTGTGTTTGCAGGGTGGATATGTGATGACAACAATTACACAGAAGCGGCAAAAAAGTGCAGAGAAAGGGCACTTGAGTTATTTAAAAAAGCTACAGAGTCTGGCCAACAGTTCGGTAATGACAGTATCAGCGAGAAGATTTACATGATAGATTTGTACCGCCGATGCGGCAGGTTCCAGGAGGCTGCCGAGATCTGTGATAAAGAATTGGAGAAACAACATCCATCACATACGCTGGATATTCTATGTTTTGAGCGCGATCTGATCGAGAAAAAAGATATCGCCTCTCACAGTGAGACAGAAGCCGAAGAGGCAGATTTTTAGCGAGATGCTGAAATACATGTGTAAACTTGTTCGTTTAGATTATCTGGTTAAAGATGCTTCAATTCTCAAAACTCCATAAGGCAGTATATCAAAAACATGAAATGGCCCTGTAGAAATGCGCAGCTCCCCTTTTCTACATCTCCATAGCTGCGGGAACCGGGTTGCCTCATCGAATGTAGTTTCGTCCAGGGTTGTCAGATAAATGTTTGCAGGCAGGTCAAAAGCTGTAACCTGTTGAGGTGAGCCGGTCAGGTTGGCAATCAGCAGCTGCATCGAAATGCCTTTGTAAAGCACAATACAGGCGATTCTGTAATAATCGTTACAGGCACAGCTCTGAGCTGTGGCCCCTGCCATTTCTGTTACTGAGGCGAACAGATGGTAAACAGGGTAAACTGAGTTACCATTTTCCGGCATGATCCCTTCAGGACCCGAGGTTTTAAAATAAGTAAGGCTCACCGCGCCACCCTCGATACAGTACATAAGACTCCCAAGGGTCCAGGCGGCACAGAACAGTCCTTTTTGCCTGGGATCTGCACCACCTGCTTTTCCGGGCTGAGCTGGATTTTTCCGGGGGTAAAGAGTTATGGGTGTCACTGCCAGATGCGCTCTGCCCTGAAAAAGAGAGGCGGTTCTGAGTGTCTCGGCCAGACCGGGAAGGTTTTCCATCACAGCTTCATTATCGGTTGTATGCACCTGAGGATTCGCAGAGTAGCAGAGCAGGTCTAAAAAGCGGTTATCGGGATGATTACGGTTGATTTCTACGAAATAGGAATCGGTTCCGGAACTAATTTGAGCCGCCGGAGCATAGGAGAGTAGAGTTGTGCATGCAGCAGCAATGGTTTCCAGTGGCGTGACTTTCAAATCTTTTCTGTAGATGAGAAAACGACGGACCGGTATCTGGGAGGTCCTTAACACCTGCCTTAATACCTCAAGTTCTTCGAGGTAATTGGGTGTAAGATAGAGTGCCAGCTCCGCAGGGAAGCCCAGGTGCATACAGGTACTGGCTGCTGATTCCATCTCTTTGACCAGAGAACGATGATCAGCCTCAATATTTATTCTTATATGTGAAAGGTGAAGAGCTTGGAGCAGCTCAGCAGCAGATGGAGTCAGCTTGTTGGCAAATACCAAACCGATGTCGGGCAGATAATGGCTGTAACGGTCAGGTGGCGGGACTTTTATTTCCAGAGATTTTACCGGTAAGACTTCAGTACGCTGAGCTGCATTGATAGAAATTGTTACAGACTGCTTTATGATTGTCCCTTTCTCCACTGTAACCGGAATGGGAAGATCCAGAGGTGTGGAGTAAGTTTTATATGATGCATCAGTCCAGTTCCTCTGATCTTCCATCTCAAATGTATCCCCCTCGAACCGGATAACAGTTCTGGCATCAGGCGGGACCTTGTAGCTGATTGAAGCAATATCTTTGAATGGCTGAAACGGGCTGATAAACACCGGAAATGACCCCTCGATTTTCTCTCCATTTGTTTTCTCAATGACACAGGCTCGTCCGGCACATAGCTCTACAGGGTGGAGAATACAGAGCCCGATTCTGTTGCGTTTGAAAGTTGACAGCGCCTCACCCCGCATATCAAAACGTATTGTTCCGCTTGCATCGCCTCTTATATCGCCTGTCCATTTGAAATGGACCTCTTTTTCCCTGTGCAACGCTTCAAATGAGATATGAAAAGAAGAATCTTCGATCAAATTAAGGATAGGATCAACCTGAAAGGGGATAGTATTCCAGTACTGGTCTCTAAGAGCCATATAGACTCTGCGGACAATCTCATTTTCTCCAAACCTGATCGACCTGATCATTCCATCATTGTAAAGCAAACTCAGTGGCCCGGCTCTCAGAGCAATTGGTTCTGATGGAGTAATTTCGGTACCAAAGTAGCATGTGGAATCGCCCATAAGGTCACCTTACGTGAAATTCTTAATACAATAATCAGGGTCAGAAAACCCATAATCTGGATTATCGGGATAATACGTTTCAGGTGAATATATAGATTCTGATACCAAACAGGGACAAAAAAATCTTCCTCTACAGTTAAAATCTAATCTAATCAGCTTAATCAGTGGTAATATTCTGTTAAGCTAAACGGATACTGCCGAGCCTGATTAATAAAGAGCAAAAATGATGTAAAAGGAAGCTTTAAAGTTCAGAGCTTATCTTCTTCAGGTAGGCAGAAGAGATGGAGAGCATCTGTCTGATTCTGTGGTCATAAGTATGAAGTGAGAGAACCTTTTTTTGTCCTCTGGAAGCAATTGCCGTCATCTCATCTTTGTGTTCCAGATAATAATCTATCTGCTGGGTAAGAGCACACTGGCTTCTGAATGTCACCACTTCCTGAAGTGGTCCGGATGTGTTGAAGAATTCATGTACAGCAGGTTTTGAGCTTGTGACCACAAAGCTTCCGCATGCCAGTGCATCAAAAATCCTCTGAGTGAATCCATCGCGTATAACCACTCTATTTACATCCACAACAATTTCCGATTTGCGGTAAACATCTGCCAGGCTGTCATAGTAACCCGCTTTTTTAAGCCTTTCTGAGGGTATATCCACCAGCCAGCCATCATCACCGAAAACAGTGAAACCTGGATATCTTTTGACCAAAGATACAATGAGATCTTTTCTCTGAAGATAACTGGCTACCTGTTTTGCAATAAAAACCGCTTTCTCCTCATGGAGATCGGGGGGAAGAGAAATATTCTTGATTTTTGACCTGATGTCACTCTCAACATCGTACTCCACATTTTCCTGATATGAGCGGACAACCCCTTTAAGAAGAGGAATGAGGCCATCAAAAAAATCCTCCACCTTTTCCAGATACCTGTTTATCTGTTCCCGGTAGGAGTTTCCCACAAAAACAATCTGGTGCTCCTTTGACTCACCTGGCACGGAAGGGTGAAAGATAGAGGGGTCGGTGCCAAGAGGGAGAAAAAAGGGGTTGTAGTTCTTTTTAATCATCCAGGGGATATACCCTCTGTCTGAAACAAAATCGATTCGCATCGGAGAGGGTCGGAATTTTTTCTTGAGCATCATTTCATCAAAAACCGGATCATCGACAAACCAGTTTACATGGAGCATGTTTTTTTCAGACATGAACTGATGAAGAATTCCATCACTGTCAAGACCCCACTCGTTTACAGTGAGTAGAATCGGACATGGTTCTTCAGAGAGGATTTTCAGCAGGTCATTGGCTGCAGTTGCCCCTGGATGAGAGGAGATTTCAAATAATACCAGTTTCAGATCAGGAACTCTTTTCAGAGCCAAGACCAGTTCCCGCTGAACCAGGTAATTCTGATTAAGGAAAGCAAGCCTGATAGTAACCTCCGGATAGATAAAATAGTACAATCGGGAGTAAGGGCTTTCCAGGGTTTATGCAGGAAAAGTAAAACCGCTCAGATTTCGGGTGAAAATATGAGCGGATTACTTGAAGGTGAAAGAGAGAGTAAGGGTATTATTGATTCCGGATTTGAGAAGCATTTTTCTGTTTACCCAGTATCTCCTGTAGTGTGATATCAAATATCAGAACTGAGTTGGGGGGAATAACCGGTGGAGCGCCAGTAGGGCCATAGGCGAGATCCGGTGGAACAAAGAAGCGATATGTAGCTCCCTCACTCATTAACTGAATGCCTTCTGAGATTCCAGGAATTGTGCGCTGCAGATCAAGAGTGGCTGGGTTTTCAGCTGTGGTGCTGTCAAACACCGTATTATCCATGAGCATTCCCTTGTAGATTACCCTTACAGAGTCGGTAGCGGTGGGTTTAGGACCACTGCTTTTCTGGATAACTTTGTACTGCAGACCGCTTTTTGTCACCTGAACTCCCTTTTGTTTTTTATTGCTGGAGAGGAAAGTATCGCTCTCTTTTTTATTTTTGCTGGCGAGTTCTTCCTGCTGTTGCTGCATTTTTCTCTGGACCTCGTCAGCAAAGCTCTTTCGCAGTGAATCTGCTGCAGCGGAATCTATTGGTGATTCTACCCCTTCCATAGCCTGCTGCACACCGAGAGTGAACTGAGGCATCCGGACTGTTGTTCCGAAGTCTTTGAGCTGTGATCCGACATCACGGCCGATTATGTAGCTTAGACTGTCTGCCCTATCATTAAACTGAGGTTTGTTTGAGTTTTGACCATTGGCAATGAATGAGAGCAGAAAAATAGTAGTAAAGAAAAATGAATTTCGCACAATCTCCTCCTCTGTTCGGAAAATGTTCTGGATGGCAACAATTAAGAGCGCAATGTGCGAGCCAATTTTTGATAAGTGATTGTGGATAAATATTTTAGGTGATTTCTTGTTCTTTTTCCAGGTTTTCCCTGCAGGTGAAATAGTGAGTTAAGACCTTAAGTCACCGGATTTGAGAAATGGTTTGATGGGGTTAGTCATAATTTCATCTATTGTGACTTGACTTGTTAATTCAACAATTTCCTCTGAGTTGAAAAATCCCTGCCTTATCTGGCATGTACTTTGAACACTATAATTCACGAAATGTTTCCGCTTTTTCCACTGACTGATAGTTCAGATACAAATAAACTTTAAAAAACCTTTTTCCCTAATCAGATCAGAGTAATCACTTAACCAGGAAAATTAAGGTTATGCTGCTGGGCGATTTTTTAAACAGAAGTGCTGAGAGATTTCCCCAAAAAAAAGCTGTGATCAATCTGGGACGAAGCATCGATTACCAGACCTTATACAGTTCTGCATGCCGGCTCTCAAACGGACTTCTTTCCCGTGGGATGAGCCGTCAGAGCCGGGTGGCTGTTTACCTCGAAAACTCCATTGAATCAGTGATATCAATCTTTGGTATTCTTAAGGCCGGAGGAGTCTTTCTGGTAATTAACCCACAGGTTAAAAGTAAAAAGCTCTCATATATACTGCGGGACTGTTCTGTCTGGGCACTTATAACAGATAGTGTTGGAGCGCAGCAGATCATCGATGCGCAAGTCAGCAGTCCGGAATTAAAACTTATGCTTGTTTGTGATTACGAAAGAGAATGCCGGCAGGAGAGCTTTTCAGCAGAGCAGGGAGAAGGAATTGAAACAGTGATGTTTCAGAGTTTTTTAAACTCTTTTTCTGACCAGGAACCACCGCGCTCCTGTATCGACATCGATCTGGCATCGCTTATGTATACATCCGGTTCAACAGGGGACCCAAAGGGTGTGATGCTGACACATCAGAACATGGTGACCGCTGCCCGTTCCATCACTCAGTATCTGAAGAACCGTCCTGAGGATATTATCCTCAACTACCTTCCGCTCTCTTTTGACTACGGGCTATATCAGGTTCTCATGAGTGTGCTGTTCGGAGGAACTGTAATTTTAGAGAGGGCATTTGTTTATCCGTATCAGGCGATACGCAGAATCTTAGATGAGAAGGTAACCGGGTTTCCAATTGTACCGGCTATGGCAGCTTTACTTCTTCAGTTGCGGGATCTTGAAAACTATGATTTTTCCCATGTCAGATATCTTTCAAACACCGGCCAGGCACTTCCGCCTATGCATATAGATGGTCTTAAAAAAGCCTTTAAAAATGCCGGGATATATTCGATGTATGGTTTGACAGAGTGCAAGAGAGTCTCCTACCTCCCGCCATCGGAACTGTCCCGTCGTCCTCTTTCAGTTGGAAAGGCGATTCCAAACACAGAGGTCTGGCTTATTGATGATGCGGGAAATCGAATCATCGAACCCTGGACAGTAGGGGAGCTTGTGATAAGGGGGGCACATGTGATGAAGGGCTACTGGGGAAAGGAAGAAGAAACCGCTGCAGTGCTTAAACCTGGAACTTATCCGGGCGAAAGAGTGCTCTTAAGCGGAGATTACTTCAAGATGGATGAAGAGGGGTTTCTGTATTTTGTATCCCGTAAAGATGATATGATAAAAAGCGGCGGGGAGAGGATAAGCCCCAGAGAGATTGAAGATGTGCTTTACGAAATTGATGGTGTCAGCGAAGTTGCAGTCACAGGTGTTCCCGATGAGATACTTGGATTTGCAGTGAAGGCTTTTGTGGTACTGAAGGAGGGAGTGGATCTTACGGTAGAGCAGATAATGGATTTTTGCAGGCAGAAGCTGGAACACTCCAGAATACCTAAAGAGATCGAATTCCGCGATTCTCTTCCTAAATCCTCAAGCGGAAAAGTATGTAAAAGGGAACTAAGGTAAAAAATCCATCTCCCAGTACAATTCAGCAACCATGTACAATTGTCAACGTCAGGCGTTATGCCTGTGAAAAGACAGGCATCCAGACCTTCAGTCAGGTTCTGCCTTCTCTTATTCCTGCAGTGCCATTTTCATATTTTCCGACACATTCTTCAAACCCAGAGGTTTTCTTCCCCTTTTTCCCTTAACCAGCAGTTCTCCTGCGCCAATTGAGCGGTTGTAGGGTTTGGTGACTGGAAAAAGCTGCATGTTGACCTGATATACTCTGTCCGGAAGGGTTTCTCTTTGTGCAAGCTCCAGCAGTTCACGTCTAAGATCCCTCAGTCTGTTGCGTATCTCCTCATAAGTGGATTGTGAAATACTGAGGGTAAGTGTTGAAATCTCTCTTGCTTCTTTGGGTACATTCTGGATAGCATCTTTGGCCAGTTCAGAAGAGTTGATCTGGAAATTTGTGATTGCCACATTCATCAAGGAATCAGAGGTGTTAACCAGTTCTCCGGTGCGTTCATAATATCCATCTGCTTTTCTTCTGATGAGTTTCAGCTCTTCAAGAGTATCAATCGCTTTTCTGGCATCAGTTGCCGCAATAGCTGGCTGGAGCATATTCCCCAGTTCTTTGTAGTTGCCGTTGAATGGATAAAAATCGAGTATTTCCCGGATAACAACGAAGTACCATTCACTAAAGAGTTCATACTCCTTGGAGGTTAAAGTTTTCAGTTTGTTCTGTCTCAGGGCAACAAGCTGTTCAAGGTAGAACCTTCGCTCCTCGTGGGTTCTTGCCTGATTGAAGGCTACAAGTTTTTCAAAATACCTTGTTTCGAGCTTTGTCAGATGGAATGCTTTTGCGAAGGCAATAGCTTTCTGGGGTGAAATGTTAACCGCCCCCTGGAGAATTTTGGTAAAAAATCCTGCTGATGTAAATCCTACCATGCCGGCAAGTGTCCGGTAGGAAAAAAAGCGGTTTTGCGCCTTCTGCTCTTCAAAGAGATCCTTAAGCAGCTTACGGTAATCAAAGTACTCATAGACAGACATCATAGGATCCTCCAGATAGTGGCAGGTTTTCTACATTTCTGGTAAAGAGATTATTACCTTGACAAATCAGCTATATTAAAAATGTCCATAATATACATTTGGGAAATATATCAAGTGTAACAATATGAACCGGGACCCCAAAAAGAGCTAAAAAACCGGAATAAATTCCGGGTTATTGAGTAATTGATCCTTTTGACAATAAGCCGGGTTATTTGACAAAAAGTATTGCATTTCCTGCCGCATATTTTACTAATAATAACCCGGGAATACTTATCAGCAGAAAGGATTATCCGGATAATCTCTTTGTTTCTGGTCTTTTTAAAAGTATCTGGAACCTGAAAGTAGTATGAATAAGAGGTATGATAAGGAGAGCTATAATCTTTTTTACTGGAGAAATGACCGTAAATCAAACCAATACCACAGATGATATCAGAACCATTAATGTCCTGATAAATCATCTTTTGGAAACAGCCGGGTTCAGGGAAACAGAGCATTTTTAGCGCCCTGGTAAAGCATTTCAGAGTGTAAAGAATAGTATCCCCTCCATCAATTGCCATAACCAACTGCAAGATACCGGGAATGAACAGTGTTAAATTTTCACAAGAAATGGTTTTGTATTCCCTGCTTTTTCTCCCGGTGCTTTGTTTTAGAGAAAATCAGTTGAGTTTTTATCACCAGTATAGAATTATTCAACTGCAACAGAGCAATCCGGTTGAATGTTTATGATTTTACTCCTGTTCCGGTCAATAGAAACTCTGTAGCATGCCCCATCATCAGTCAATGAGAATACCCGCAGATATAAAAAAGGTGACGCTTCCTTCAGCACTGCGGCATTTCCAAAAGCTTGTGAGGAACCGGCGTAGTTCTTATTTACAATATCTACTATTTCAGAATAGTCTTTTTGATCCACCTTCTGCAGATCAATAGGTATAGGGTTGAAACTTTGCAGTACAGGTGCTTTTGTTGAGCTGCATGAGATAGAAAACAGGATCATTAAACAGAATGCAAGATACCCTTTCATGTATACTCCTCCTGAAGTTTTACGCTTCTGTCTATAAATATAAAGAAATATCAGGCAGAAGCAGCAAATTATATAAAAATCGGATACGGAATAACAAGGAAGTATTTTTATGTCGTAGCTGGCAGGTAAGTTATTAAACTATTACATTACAAGAGAAACGAAGCGCTGCAGAATACGATTGGAGCCCGGATGATACCTTTATTTGCCCAATATCCCGGAATTGCGGATACGCTGCCCTATCTCTCTCTGGGCAATTTCCCGGTTCCAGTCCGGGAAATGGATGGACTGTGCAGAGAGACAGGCAGAGATGGATTATACATAAAGCGGGATGATTTGAGTGGTGATCTTTATGGCGGCAACAAGGTAAGAAAGCTTGAGTTTGTGCTTGCAAAAGCAGTTTCTGAGGGGGCAACAAGAGTTATTACATCCGGAGCCGCAGGCTCAAATCACGCCCTGGCAACAGCAATGTATGCCTCAAGAGCAGGCCTGAAAGTGGACCTGATGCTGGTAGAACAGGAAAGTACAGCTTCTGTTCGTGAAAACCTGCTTTCAGATTTTTCCACCGGTGCCGTCATGCATCTTGACAGTTCCTTTGAGTCACTTCTGAAATCTATTCGGGCTCTGGTTGAGTACTACACTGAAAAAGAAGGGCAAAAACCCTTTGTGATTCCACCCGGAGGCACAACAGCAGAGGGAGTGGCCGGATATGTGAATGCTGCGTTTGAGCTTCGGGATCAGATTATTTCAGGGCAGATTCCATGTCCCCAATCGATCTATGTTGCTTTTGGAACGATGGGTACTGCCGCCGGACTATTCCTCGGACTAAAGGCTGCCGGTCTCCCCTGCACACTTAAGGCAGTGAGTGTAGTTCCTTCCTGTATGGCAGATCAGTCAAAGTGTTTCGAGCTTGTTGAATCCGCAAACCGCCTCCTTCATGATGCCGATCCCGCTTTTCCGGTGTGTCAGTTCAAAGAGAGCGACATTACGATTGAGGAAAATTATCTTGGAAGCGGTTACGGGGTGGTAACAGATGAGGCAAGGAATGGAATAGAGATCATCTCAAGAAGTGAAGGGATACATCTTGACGGAGTCTACTCAGGGAAGGCTTTCGCGGCTTTTCTTGATGAGGCGCGGTTCGGGAAAACAGGAGATCTTCTTTTTTGGAACACAAAAAACTCCCGGCCACTTCCGGAGACCGCTTTAAAAACCGATTATCACCTTCTTCCTCCCGAGTTTCATCATTATTTCCAAAAGGAAGAGTAAAATCGGTTTTGTGTTTTATAAAAAGCGCCTATTAGATATGACAATTAGTACCGGGAGGAATTTCGATACCGATTCCGATTCCGACTCCGAGCCGAAAGTAGCAGTTGTGGCTATGATTAAAATGTGAGGCCGATAAACCTGAGGAACTCATCTATGGTTCCTCCCGCTTTACGTCTGTTCCACCCCAGAATCTTATCATAATAGAAGTCATCCTCAGAGTGTTCCATTCTGACATCACAGATAACAGACTGGAGTGGTGATTTCTTTTTACGGGTGCATTTGCAGTCGACAATTTTGTTAAGAGATACTTTTTCGGGATTGTCATCATCATCGAATTCCACCACATAGGGAAAGGTGCGGCAGGTCAATGGACGACATCTGTAAACCGAGCAAAGATTGTGCTTGTTAAGAAATATACAGCGTGAATTGCGTTTTCGCAGGCCCATGGCCAGCTTTCCCTTTTTCAGTTTTACCCACAGGTCCGCCTCAGGATCATACTCCATTTCCTTTTCATTATAGAAACGGATTATTTTCCTGGCCGGCAGACCAAGAGCTTCACAGAGCCGCCGCACATCACTGCATGTGACCGGCACAACCGGTACTGAGCAGCATGTGGCACATCGGCCACATTCAATTGTCAGAAATTCACGTTGCTTTTTGATTTTTGCTTTCCTCATTATCTTTGACTAAACTACAAAAATATACTGCCCGTATTGATATAGGAATCGAAAGATCGATGTAAGTAGCTCCAACAGGTAATACCGATTGTGCTATCGAGAAGAATATCAATTCCGATAGCGACGATGATTTCAGAAATTCAGAAGATAAGCTTCGATAAACATGTCAATGTCCCCATCGAGTACGGCCTGGGTGTTTGAAGTCTCCACATCCGTACGGTGATCCTTGACCAGATTGTAAGGATGCAGCACGTAGGAACGGATCTGGCTTCCCCACTCGATCTTCTTTTTCTCAGCCAGTTTGGATTGCCTCTCCCTTTCCTCGATATCTTTATAGTGCTGACGGACCCGGGCTTTGAGGAGTCTCAGGGCTGTGGACCTGTTTTTCATTTGTGACCGCTCATTCTGGCAGGCAACGACTATTCCTGTGGGTATATGGGTCATCCTTACTGCACTGTCGGTTTTATTGATATGCTGGCCTCCCGCCCCGCTTGCCCTGTAAGTATCGACTCTGATATCCTTTTCCTCAATCTGGAAATCATCGACCTCTTCAACGATTGGATAAGCATAGACAGATGCAAAAGAGGTATGGCGACGCGCGTTAGAATCAAATGGAGAGATCCTGACCAGACGATGAACACCAGATTCAGCTTTCAGATGTCCATAAGCGTATTCGCCCTGTACCTCGACAGTTACACTCTTGAGCCCGGCTTCATCACCGGGTTGATAGTCCAGAATGTTCTGAGTAAAACCTCTGCGTTCCATCCATCTTGAATACATGCGGAAAAGCATTTCGGTCCAGTCACAGGATTCCGTTCCACCTGCTCCGCTGTGTATAGTCAAAATTGACGGAGCACTATCATCCTCACCACTGAGTTTTCTGATAAATTCAATATGAGCGATTTGTTTTTCAAGTTCATCGGCTTGCTCATTCAGTTCAACAAGTGTTTTTTCATCACCATCTTCACTTGCCATCAGAAAGAACTGCTCAAGCTCTTCACCATCGTTGTAGGCTTTTTTCCAGGGTTCAATCACCCTTTTTGCATTCTTGATCTCTTTTAATACCTTTTGTGCTTCCTTGGGATCATCCCAGAAATCATTCCCGGAAGCTTGCGACTCGAAGGTTTCGATCTTCTGCTCCAATTGATCTACTTCAAAGATACCTCCGCAGATTATCAATTCTGGTCCTGAGATCTTTTATTCTGGTTATCTCAATGATAGTGGCCATTTTTGATTCCTCCTGATTATAAACAGATTAGGCCCTGAATTCCGCAATAAGAGATAGAAGATCTGGAGGGTACATCTGATTTCGCGACAATACGTCGGAAATCTACAACCGGAACTAAAATCCACACACTCTTCTTACTTTTTCAACAGCAGAAAACAGGTAAAATACTTTTTATTTCTCCTTAACCGGCCAAAACTTTTTGCCGGCTTCATGTAACCTTATAAAAGCCATTGGGTTAAGGAGGTGCGGTTCAAGTTAATAACCCAATACCTTGGGCATTTAACACAGGATAATACTGTATGTTGTGGTAAAACTCAGAAATTATATCTTGACTACGTCGATTCGTGACCCTATATTTAGATTTGTTCGCAAAAATTCTCCCTTTTTTAAATAACCGCAGAGAAGAAAATTAAAGCTGAATCGTATTTAGAAGGAGTATATGTCCATGGTCACCAATACTACGGCCGATTCCAAACCAACTAAGGCATCATCATACGATGAGCGAGAGAGTATGTCAGGGAATAATTCACAAGAGTCACTGAAGGAGAGGCTGACCGGGAAAAAAGTTACTTTAAGTGACAATGCCCGTACGGTATTGGAGAAACGCTATCTTAAAAAAGATGAAAATGGAAAGGTAATTGAGACTCCTGAGGAGATGTTTTTCAGGGTTGCTGAAAATATAGCCAGTGCTGAGAGGCTGTTTGGCACTGAAGGCAATCCGGATATCTGGACAGAGAAGTTTTACAACATGATGGTAGATCTTGATTTTCTTCCAAACTCACCTACCCTCATGAACGCAGGCAGAGAACTTCAGCAACTCTCTGCATGTTTTGTACTGCCAGTAGGGGATTCGATGGAGGATATTTTCAATGCGGTAAAGTATACTGCTCTGATCCATAAAAGTGGTGGCGGGACAGGTTTCTCCTTCTCTAATATTCGTCCAAAAAATGACAGGGTAAAATCAACCAAGGGTATCTCCTCCGGACCACTTTCCTTTATGAAGGTATTTGATACAGCTACTGAGACTGTAAAGCAGGGTGGAACAAGGAGGGGAGCAAACATGGGTATTCTCAACTGTTCTCATCCTGAAATTATGGATTTTATAGAGATGAAGGAAAAAGATGGGGTCCTGTCAAATTTTAACATCTCTGTAGCGATCACAGATGAATTTATGGAAGCGTTGAAGCGGGATGAGGAATATCCGTTGCGCAATCCACGCACAGGTGAAGTCGTTGGCCGGCACAAAGCATCAAAGGTCTTCAAACGAATAGTTGAGCTTGCATGGAAAAACGGCGAACCCGGGGTTGTATACATTGACAAAATCAATGCCACAAACCCTACTCCGCATGTAGGCAGAATAGAGAGCACAAATCCATGCGGAGAACAGCCGCTCCTTCCCTATGAGTCATGCAATCTCGGATCGATAAACCTTGCACACATGATCTCTGATAATAATGGAAAGAAGGAGGTCAATTATTTCAAGCTGGGTAATACTGTCAGGACAGCGGTTCGTTTTCTGGACAATGTCATAGAAGTGAACAGGTATCCCCTGCCGGAAATAGAGAAATTGACAAAGGCCAACCGCAAAATCGGGCTTGGTGTGATGGGGTTTGCCGACATGCTCATAGAATTCGGTATCTCGTACAATTCTCATGCAGCAGCCAGTCTGGCTGAGGAGATCATGAAATTTATCCAGGAGGAGGGCCGCAAGGTCAGTGCTTTCCTGGCAAGAGAGAGAGGAGTCTTTCCTAATTTCAAGGGATCGACTTTCGACAAGGACGGTGAAGAAGGCGGTCTGAGGGTAAGGAATGCCACAGTTACTACAATTGCCCCTACAGGAACAATCAGCATGATCGCAGGATGTGCAAGCGGGATAGAGCCGCTGTTTGCAATAGTATATGAGAAGAACGTTCTTGATGGGAAGCGTTTGCTCGAGGTTCATCCGGCTTTCAAACGTATAGCTCAGGATGAGGGTTTTTACTCCGAGGAGTTGATGAAGATGGTCGCGGATACCGGAAGCCTCAATAAAGTTTACGGAATACCAAAGCGGATCAGGGATATTTTTGTTACAGCACACGACATTGAACCCAGGTGGCATATTATCATTCAGGGAGCTTTCCAGAAATACACCGACAATGCAGTATCTAAAACTGTCAACTTCCGTCATGAAGCCACAGTTGCGGATGTAGAGGATGTTTTCAGACAGGCCTATGATCTTAACTGCAAAGGTGTCACTGTATACCGTGACGGCTCACGTCAGAACCAGGTTATCACCACCGGAACCGGAGGTCAGGGTACAAGTCTTACATCCGGTGATGCATCCTACTTTACCGGCACAATCCATCCCAGACCCCGCCCATCAGTGACACATGGCCGTACATACAAGACCAAAACCGGTTGCGGGACTCTTTATGTGAATATTAACTCCGATAACTTCGGATTCTGCGAAGTGTTCACCCAGATGGGTAAGTCGGGAGGCTGCGCGGCATCCAACGCTGAAGCGGTTTCGCGACTTGTATCACTTGCTTTACGTGCGGGAGTAGACCCCAAGTCGATTGTTGAGCAGCTCAGGGGAATCCGCTGTCCGATACCCACATGGCATGAAGGTGAAATGATTCTCTCCTGTGCAGATGCGATCGGCAGGATACTTGAGAAGGGGATAAACGAGATCCAGGGGCAGCAGCAGAATCAGATCACATTCAGCAGTCTTGACATGGGTTATTGTCCTCAGTGTCCGGAATGCGGCGGCATAATGGAGACTGAAGGCGGATGCGCGGTGTGCAAGAGCTGCGGTTTTTCAAAGTGCGGATGAGAAAGATTATACAGGTATTGGGATTGTTATAAATATGATCCTGATACCGCCTGCCCTGCTGTTTATAAAATTTTGATATAAAACCCTTCTATATTCAGGTCTCATTAAAAACACAGATACTCTCAAAGACAAAATGGGGGATGAAGCAGCCCCCACTAAAAACCACATAAGCATCTTATATATTTCCGATAAGCACAATATAAGCATTATTGAATAATAAACTGCTTTTATAATTATTAAAAACATAAACACACCTCCTTTTTTAAAAGTTTTCCGGGATAACGCATGACCTTTACCCGGGATATTTCAACCATTCAAATTCAACAAGGTCATTCGACCATAAGTATTTATATTTTTCCTCTGTTTTTTTTTGCATGGTCAGGCTTCCAAGAAGTAGAAGGTGAGAAAAACTGGGTAGGGCATCTGTATTGTGCTGTAATAAAGTATTGCTGAATTTAATGGTTAGAATGGGATTTAAAAGCTTGCATTAAGAAACGAAACCCTTATTAAGCGCTTAAGTTCAAGCTATTACTCACTTCGATGAGATGAAACGAGAGGTTAATCGCTTAAGTCCATTACTATGTTCTATCAGTCAACCAGATATGAATGTGCCATTATGCAGATATTGTAAATTAAAATCTTTATTGTTGGAGACGTATAAAGTAGAAAGCCGAATCTTTATTCAATGTTTCTTTGCAGGAAACAAATTACTCGTTTCGCTTTGGGTTCTTAATTCATCTCTGGGGTGAATTAGTGAATTAACCTATCAATTTTTACCCTCAAATGCTCATAAATTCACCCCAGAGATGAATTTAGGACATTATATCTCCCCATCAGAGAGCAGTGTCTGTTTCCTGATATCTCAAATAAAAAGAATAAGTGTGTGATTTTCAATAAACAAGTTAATTCTTTCATTCCAGAGATTAAATAAAGGCTTTATTGATTAATTTAAACAAGGGTTCTCAGGTCAATGGTAAAGACGCGGAGGGAGAGTGGAGCCATGAAAGGAATCAATGATATCTTAGAAAGGTATATACCTGCTGAAACAAGTAAGTGTACTTGCAATACAAAAATGACTTCATCTTTTTCAGTGTTTTCAGAAAAACTATTTTTCCGGTGTAGACATTAATCTCTCATAGGAGATTTTTAAATGAAAATGCCTCGATTCACGCTCCATTATTCAGGCAACGAGGAGCTTCTCAAATTAAAAAAAACCGCCTTTATTCACAGCCGTAAAATCCATTCAGCTCCAATTCACAAATATTATAAATGGGCAATTGAACAACGAGAAAAGGGCAACTGTGTAATTTGTGGTTATCAGTCCCAGATAGAGAAGGATGTATTAAATTGTCTTCTACAAGGAACACAGCCAATCATAATAGCCCTTCCAAAGGTTTAATGAGGCGTTATGAAAAACCCATAAAGGATGCATTATCAGCAAACAGGATATTGATTGTCAGCCCATTTCCTGATATTGTTTTCAAGTATTCATATAAAACTATTCTTGACCGTAACAGATTCATGTTTGAGCTGGCAGATAAAATCGTATTAGGGTATATAGATCCCTATGGAGATTTAAGAAAGCTCACAGAGAATCTGGACTTATGGTAGAGTTTAAACGGCAGCCATCTAAAATTCCGGCAGACTGTATGTCACCAGAAATATCACCAGAAATATCACCAGAAAGATATTAATGATGATAAAGAAAAATCCGGCTATTACAACTTTAGCAATGGCCGATAAAATAAAGGTAAATAAGCGTACAATCCTTCGGCATCTGGAACGACTAAAACTGGATGGTAAAATTGAAAGGATTGGCTCCACAAAAAAGGGTTATTGGCAAGCAATATAAAAACGTTGATAATTCAAAAGATTTTCACCCTCCTGCTGTCACAGAAAAAGATCCCTAGCCATCCCATCAGCATACAACAGCCCCTCTTCGGTGGCATACCATCGCGGCTTCTCGTATGCTATCCGCCCCGTGGATAGAAAGATCTCCAGCTTTTCCTTATTGACGCAGTCTATGAAGTTCATTCTGGTCAGAATTCCGAATCTCTCCTCATCGATACCTCTGATTCTCCTGAGACCCAGGAAAATCATCTCTTTGGCAAGAGTGTCATCATTTACATTCTCCACCCAGGATTGCGGTAAGATGTTCTGCTCAAGATTACAGATATACTCATTTACATCTGCTTTGTTGGCCCATCTTTTCCGGTTAAAGTAAGAATGTGCTGCGCATCCGAGGCCTATGTATTCCCTGTGATCCCAATATGCTTCGTTGTGTCTGCAGTTAAAGGAGGGCATCGCGTAATTGGAGATCTCATACTGCTCGAATCCATGCTTGATACATTCTGATTTGACAATAGAAGTCATCTCAAGCATTGTGTCTTCATCAGGAAGAGGAAGAATGTTGTGATGTCTGCCAAAAGATGTTTTCGGGCTGATAGAGAGTTCATAAGCGGAAATATGCTTGATAAGTGATGTTGAAAACAGATTTTTCAGCGTTTCCCTCAGGGTCTCTGT
Organism: Fibrobacter sp.; assembly: GCA_012523595.1. Lineage (NCBI taxonomy): Bacteria > Pseudomonadati > Fibrobacterota > Fibrobacteria > Fibrobacterales > Fibrobacteraceae > Fibrobacter > Fibrobacter sp. The sequence continues at coordinate 8,116 of JAAYIG010000099.1, read as the reverse complement.
TGTCTGGCCCGGAAGGCCGTAGATTATATCCGCTCCGATAGAATTGAAGCATGACAAAGAGGGAAAATTGAGCACTTCTATAGCTCTAACCGCAGAGTGTTTCCGCCCGGAAACAGAGAGTTCTTTCTCAGACAGGGATTGAACCCCGAAAGTGATTCTGTTTACACCTGCATTATAGAATGAATCCACTTTTTCTTCTGAACAGGATTCAGGATTACATTCTACGGAGAATTCAAGATCAGGGCTGGTGTTGAGGTTCCGGATAAGGCTCGATGTAATATAATTCCACTGTTTCGATGACAGTATCGAGGGGGTGCCGCCACCGAAATAAATGGTTTCGATCTCGTATCTCTCGAGTTTCAGTTGACGACAGACAAGATTCCATTCTGTAATGACAGCTTGCAGATACCTGTCCGCCAGGGAGGAATTATACCTGATGGAAAAGAAATCACAGTAATGACACTTTCCTGCACAGAATGGGATATGGATGTAAAGAGAAATACCGGGAGACATAGTATTTATTGCGGTTCAGTACTGGACTTATTGATTATTCAGGGATCTGTTCTGAGTATCAGACTGATTTCCAGTTTTTTATAATTCTGATTGCTTCCCGCATCTTGAACGGGTTTTTAATTCCCGGCTTAAGCTCCAGACCACTGTTTAAATCTACTCCGTATGGTTGAACAGACCTGAGAGCCTCTTCGAGATTGGAAGGGTTAAGACCTCCGGCAAGAATGATATTATCGAACTTTTCACAGGCCTTTCTTGCAATTTCCCAGTCGAAAGTATCTCCCGTTCCTCCATACATCTGTTCATGCCAGGTATCGAGTAGAATGCCTGCAGTATGATATGATTCAAGAAGAGTCAGATCGGAATCAGGTTTTACAGAAAATGATTTTATGACAGGATAAGGGATCTGAGAGCACATTTGGGGTGATTCGGATCCATGAAGCTGGACAGTGTCGATTCCGGAGGCCTGGGCAATAGAAATGACATCATTTATGCTCTGATTAACAAATACGCCTACTTTTGAAATAAAGGGCGGCAATTGATTTATGATTTCTCTTGCCGCAGAAGGGGAGATATTTCTTGGACTTTTGGAATAAAAGATAAACCCCAGAGCATCAACACCCAGATTTGATGCGATTCTCGCGTCATCGTACCTTGTGATCCCGCAGATTTTCACCCTGAGACTCATGTTCAGACATTCTCCTCTACAAGAGAGAGTTCCTTTATCAGCCCGGATGGATCATCTTTTCTCATCAGTGATTCTCCAACCAGAAGTGCCTTTACTCCGGCATCCCGCATCATCCGTGCCTGGGTCCCATTTTCAATTCCGCTCTCGGAGACAACAAGGGTAGATGGAGGAATCTGTTTAATCAGAGAAAGTGTTGTTGAAAGATCGGTTTGGAAAGTATTGAGATCGCGGTTATTTATGCCGATCATTATGGGGTCAAGCCTAAGTACCCGTTCCAGTTCAACAGAAGAATGTACCTCTATGAGAGGATCTATCCTGAAAGAGAGAGCGGCCTGGTAAAGATCTTTCAACTGGAAATCATCAAGTGCCGCTGCGATCAGAAGCAGAGCATCGGCACCTGTTCGGGCGGTCTGTTCAATTTGCACTATGTCTATCAGAAAATCTTTCCTCAGAACAGGAATCGGAACAGCATCGCGGACAATTGACAGGTATTCAATTGACCCCTGAAAAAATTGCTCATCTGTAAGAACAGAAACAGCGTGTGCTCCGCCTTTAAAGTAGCGTTCTGCGATGATCAGAGGATCGAAATCAGGACGGATAATTCCTTTAGATGGTGAGGCCTTCTTTACTTCCGCAACAATCCCCATCGATGGCGCTTCGGAAAGAACCCTGGCGAAATTTCTTGGAGTGAACTCGGGAAAAGATGCTGAAAGTTTCCTTTGCCTTAGTTCTTTCACCTCGAGTTTTTTCCGCTCGATGATCTTCTGTAGAATAGCAGGTTTATCGCTCAATTTAAGGCTCCTGCGATTCTAAGGAAATTTGAAAGTATTGTTTTTCCACCCTCTGTGAGGATAGATTCAGGATGAAATTGCACCCCGTAAACAGGATACTCCCTGTGCCTGAGTCCCATTATTAAACCATCATCGGTTTCAGCGGTTACCTGAAGGCATTCCGGAAGTGTCTCTCGTTCGACAATCAGACTGTGGTAACGTGTAGCGGTAAACGGTACAGGCAGATTCTGAAAGATATCCTGTCCATTATGATGGATCTGCGATACCTTTCCATGCATAAGGTAAGGAGACCTGATTACTTTTCCCCCGAAAGCAAAACCGATTGACTGATGTCCCAGGCAGACCCCCAGAAGCGGGATTTTTCTTCCCAGCGCACTGATTACATCAACAGAGATTCCGGCTTCTTTTGGAGAACAGGGCCCGGGAGAGATAATGATAGCCTGACTGGAGAATGCATCGATTTCCTCAACAGTTATCTGATCGTTTCTGAAAACACGAATCTCATCTTTGTAAAGTTCACCCAGATACTGTACCAGATTGTATGTGAATGAATCGTAATTGTCTATCATCAGAATCATACTATCTGCTCCATTGGTGGACCGGAGGCAATAAAGCTCGCGTTTTGCAATGCCGAGAAAAGAGCACCTGCCTTGTGTACAGTCTCCTGGTATTCAGAGGAGGGGATAGAGTCAGCGACAATTCCTGCTCCAGCCTGCACCAGTGCAGTTCCCTTACTGTAAACTATTGTACGGATTACTATGCAGGTGTCCATATTTCCGCTGAAATCAAGATAACCAAGTGCACCTCCATAGAGTCCGCGCCTTACCGGTTCAAGTTCATCGATAATTTCCATCGCCCTTATTTTAGGCGCTCCCGAAAGGGTTCCTGCCGGAAAACAGGAAAAAAGAGCATCAAACTGGTCCAGACCTTTACGGAGCTTTCCTTTGACATTGCTGACCAGATGCATCACATGGGAATACTTTTCGATATGCATCATATCTTCAACATGAACAGAGCCGTACTCGCTCACCCTGCCTACATCATTTCGCCCCAGATCAACAAGCATAATATGTTCGGCGATTTCCTTGGGATCAGCCTTGAGCTGAGCAATGAGCTCTTCATCTTCTGCCTCGCTGTTTCCCCTCTTTCTTGTTCCTGCAATCGGCCTGTTTTCCACAACTCCATCTTCGACACTGACAAGCATCTCAGGTGATGCACCGATAACGGATGCTCCTTCAAGAGAAAGGTAGTACATGTAAGGAGATGGATTGACAACACGCAGAATCCTGTAGAGATCGAACGGGTCAGCTTCAAGAGTAATTGAAAATCTCTGAGACAAAACCACCTGAAATATATCGCCGGCTTTTATGTATTCTTTACAACGCTCTACCGCTTTTTCAAAATCCTGCTGATGAAAATTGGATGTTTGCTGACGGCAGGGCCCCACACTGATATCAGTATTTACCGCAGTTGTCTTGATTCTTCTATCCATCTCATCGATACTGGCAAGGGCCTGCAGGTATTCTTCTTTCAGATCATCACCAGGTTCGAGGATGATATTGCTGATAAGGAGCAGTTTGTGCTCCCGGTTATCAAAAGCGATCAGATCTTTGTAAAAGGCAAAAAAGATATCATCGAGAGGGTCTCCCTTGGAATTTTTATCAGGAATATTCTCCCATAGACGGATAGAATCGTAGGAGAAGAAACCAACTGCTCCTCCACAGAACGGAGGCATTCCCTCGATCCGGGCAGGTTTGTAGGCAGATAGTATTCTGCGTAAAGCCTCGATCGGTTTTCCTGTTCCTGAGTCCTGCCTTGAGCCGCTTACTTCCCAGTTCTCTCCTTTTGCCCGGAAAGTTAGAAAAGGGTTACCCCCCAGGAAAGAGTACCGGGCCACAGTTTCACCACCGGAAACACTTTCCAGTAAAAACGAGTGCTTTTCAGAGGAATAGAGCTTTTTCCAGATTGAAACCGGGGTTTCTATATCCGCAAGAATTGGTTTACAGACCGGGATTACATTGCAATCCGAAGAAATCTCTTTGATCTCTTTGTAACTTAATATTTTCAAATTCATTCCCGGGAAATTACAAAATGCGATTGAACACAGATGTCTTAAATATAATTGGTTGCAGCCTGTTTGTTTTCAGGGTCTCCATGGTAATCAGTTTCGATCTCACCTTTGTAAGCAGTTGAATCACAGATTGATCTTGTTACTCTTTACCAGAATGGAGAAACAATAACTAACCGGATTTCTATAGTCTTGTCCCACCATACCTTCTTATCTCAGGTGTGGTGATACTCTTAATATCTGAAAAGAGAGTTTTGAAGACAGGAATCCAGGGTAAAAAGATCATCAAGGGACTTTGCAGCTATAAAAAAAGCATTGCGAAACGGCTGATTAAAAGAATTGTTTCCATACCTGGTCCGCAAGGGGGTTAAGAGAATACAGCCGGTTTTACTTTCCTGGCGGAAAGTAAAGTCAGTAATGAGTCTGTTAAACTCAGCATAAGATTCCGGAAGGCTGCATCTGTTCCTGGATATCATCCGGAAAAGACAGTAACGGTCCGGAGCACACTGATTCCATACTTTATGAGCTATATCGCTCATCGAGAAACGGGCATTGATCTCAATAACCGGAGCAACTTTTTCGATTCCATTACTGTCGGTATATACGAAAGAATCGAAACCAGCAGGGCCAAAATATCCGGCAGAGATGAGTTCTTCAACTGCAGGTTTGACATGTTTCTCCATGACAGGAGAATACTTATCCAGCACAGGATCTTCCGGGGAGAGCAAAATGGCGTAGAATGCGCCATGTCTGTTTGCCAGAAAACGCTGATACCGATAGCTACTGATTGATCCGTCAGATTCAATATACACAGATATAGACAGATCATAAAGACGGCTGCACCATGGTTCCACAACAGCTCCCCCATGCTCGATCAGGGGCATAAGCTGATCAGATATCGAATTTACCGACACATGTGAAGCAAGCCTTCTGAAACCATATCCTGAGCCTCCAAAAGCAGGTTTTATAACAAGCGGAAAAGAATCTTTGAGCGAATTGAGTGCAGAACTGAAATCATCGATTGATTGGCAATACCGAGACCCTGGCACTCCTGATCCATATTTACAGTTGATTTCATGGCAGAAAGCACGGGAATTGCATCTCCTGATTATTGATAAATCCGGACATTTTACTTCTGCACCTGTTTGAGTTATTCTCTTCAGTGAGTTTTCATTCCATCCCCAGGAGACAGCCTGGAAAGATGAGCAGTCACCATTGTGAAAAGGTTCTGCGAAGGAGAGTCCTGCAGAATGGATGTATTCCAAATATTCCGGAGGTATTTCAATATCGAGAAGTACCCTGTCCTCTGCAGATCCCATCAGGCCGAAAAGCACCGACATTTCTGCAGAGGACTGTTTCAGGTTCCTGAAAGGAAATCCGCCCAGTTGGAGATCGAACAGGGCATCGAGGTAAAAAAGATATCGTCTGTTCTTCATGCCCCTGATGAGAGCACAGCCAGGTTTTTCTCCAGCTTTTCCAGATTGGCAAGCAGACCCTGATATTTTTCCCTTTCCTTTGCTATCACATCCGCTGGAGCCCTGGAGACGAAGCTTTCATTTTCCAGACGATTCTTTGTGTTTTCAATGAGACCACGGATGCGGTTAACCTCTTTTGTTAACCGTTCCATCTCTACCTTTCGGTCGATCAGGCCCTCAAGGAGAAGAAAGACCTGATTTCCAAATACGACAGCCGATCCCGCAAAAGAGGGCTTTTTTGCCTCTGTGTCGACTGTTGCAGATGAAAGCCTTGCAAAGAGATTAATAAGCGGGATCTGCGAAATCATCCAGTCGCAAAATTCTCTGTTTTCAGGGATCACAACAGCGGTACCTTGCTTATCTGGAGGAATATTGTTTTCTGCTCTGATAGTACGCAAAGCTGTGATTATTTCCTTCAGGATATTGAACCTCTTTTCCGCCTGCTCATCGATCAGCTCTTTATTGACAGTGGGATAAGAAGAATTCATGATCGATTCCGAATCGATTACTGATGGGAAAGAGACCTTCAGCCTTAAATTGGACCATATTTCCTCGGTTATAAACGGCATGATCGGATGTAAAAGCTTCAGAATGGAAGCAAGCACAAAAGATGACAGCGTAATAGCATCTGAGCGCCTTAGCGGATCTTCATTCTGATAGAGGTCTCCCTTTTTTGCCTCGATGTACCAGTCGCAGAACTCATGCCATGTAAAATCATAGAGCGTATGACAGGCCTCATTGAAGCGATAGGAGGAGAGAGCATCATTAATGCTTTCAACTGTTTTTTGAAGTTTACTGAGGATCCACTTGTCTTCCGCTTTGAGACGATCAACAGGCGGGAGACTGCTGATCTCGATTTTCTCCTTGATATTGCTCAGAAGAAAACGTGAGGCATTCCAGAGTTTATTTGCAAAGTTACGTCCGATATCAAAAGTATCTTTGCCCAGATAGACATCTGCACCCTGGGCAGTGATCATGATCATGGAGAACCTCAGCGCATCAGCGCCATAAACCGGAATGATCTCCAGAGGATCAATAGAGTTTCCCAGTGATTTGCTCATCTTTCGTCCGGTTTTATCACGCACAGTTCCATGAAGAATTATGTCCCTGAAGGGAAGTTTACCTGTAAAATGGAGCCCGGACATTATCATCCTTGCAACCCAGAAGAATAGGATTTCCGGAGCAGTGACAAGCGCATCTGTGGGATAAAACTTCTTGAGAAGTTTTGTATCCTCAGGCCATCCCATGGTTGAAAAGGGCCACAGCCAGGATGAAAACCAGGTGTCAAGTACATCCTCTTCCTGTCTGAGATTGAGAGATCCGCATTCCGGGCATTTCTCAGGGGTCTCTTCCCTTACTATTATATGGCCGTTTTCGCAGTACCATACAGGAATACGATGACCCCACCAGATCTGACGGGAAATGCACCAGTCACGAATATTCTCCATCCATTCTATATATGTCTTTTTCCAGCGAACCGGATAGAACGTTATCTTATTGTCAATAGCTGCCTTGAGAGCTTCTTCGGCAAGCGGTTTCATCTTTACAAACCACTGATCAGAATAGAAAGGCTCCACAACTGTATGGCATCTGTAGCAATGACCTACTGCGTGAGTGTGTTCTTCTATTTTCTCCACAAGACCAAGAGCTGTGAGATCTTCCACCACTTCTTTTCTTACCGTAAAACGGTCTTTACCAATGTACTTCTCTGGAATTGGACCGTTCATGTGCCCCGATTCATCCATTACAGCAATTGGCTCGAGATTATGCCTTTTTCCCATCTGAAAATCATTGGGGTCGTGTGCAGGAGTGACCTTGACCGCTCCTGTTCCGAACTCCATATCAACGAAATCATCGGTTATTATCGGGATCTCTCTATTGACAAGAGGAAGCGTGATCGCTTTTCCATGTTTCCCTGCATAGCGCGGATCCTTCGGGTTAACTGCCACAGCAGTATCACCCAGCATTGTTTCCGGACGGGTTGTTGCAACTGTAACAAAACCCGAACCATCCGCGTATGGATAACGGAAATAATAGAGCTTGCCTGCAAGTTCCTTGTGCTCCGCTTCTTCATCTGAAAGCGCTGTCTGGCATCTGGGACACCAGTTGATAATGTACTTTCCCTTGTAGATCAATCCTTCATTGTAAAGCTGAACGAAGACCCTGCGCACTGCTCTTGAAAGGCCCTCATCCATTGTAAAGCGCTCACGGTCCCAGTCACAGGAACTTCCCAGTTTCTTAAGCTGATTGATAATTGTGTTCTGATGAACTTCCTTCCATTTCCACACTTCCTCTATGAAAGCCTCTCTTCCCAGGTCGTGACGGGTCTTTTTCTGCTCTTTGGCCAGTTTACGTTCAACAACATTCTGGGTGGCGATACCCGCATGGTCTGTTCCAGGCATCCATAACACCTCATGTCCAGTCATCTTTTTATATCTGATCAGCACATCCTGAATCGTGTTATTCAGGGCATGACCCATATGAAGCACACCTGTGACATTGGGTGGGGGTATTACTATGGAATATGCGGGTTTGGAGGAGTTATCATCCGCATGAAACATCTTGTTTTCAGTCCAGTAAGCAT
>JAAYIG010000098.1 GCA_012523595.1 Fibrobacter sp. | reverse complement strand
GCTATCTCTAAAAATACCCCAGAAGCGGATTCTGTTCTGGCAGAACTGAAATTTTCCAAGGGGTACAAACCTGTTCTGGGTATCGCTCTTGGTTACAAAGACGAGTCTCCTGATGCAAAACCGCGCGATCCCTCTAAAGTAAAATTTATAGATTAAATTTTAAGGACCCGGGATCACCTGTTAGGACAATGCATCTGAACATGAATATTATCAGAAGTTGTGCGGCTTTCAGTTTATTACTGTTATTTGCCTGTTCTTTACCTCCTAAGAAAGCCCTTTCCGGTCCTGCAAATACTGTTCAGACTGAACCATTGTTTTCCTCTGACTCTGTTCACACTGGAAGCCCGTACGATACACTCCAGCAGGATTCTATTTGCACCATGGTTTCCCATGATTCCGCATATTCCGCACAGGAAATAATGACAGACCCGGAGGCGATGGAGAGTGAGTTCCAGGATGAAATTGAGAGTCTTTTCAGTTCCGATTCCATTTACATCGACACAACCAACTGGTGCACCAACAAGATCAACGCCTGGCGGTTCGATTATAAGTCAATGTCCGATACTGTAAAGATTCTTCTCTCCGATACCACTTTAAAGCGCAGGTATGTCCATCCTTTTAACGGCTATGTGACCTCCCCTTTCGGCCCAAGGAGATATTTCTGGCACTTCGGCACTGATATCAAGCTCCAACGGGGTGATACGGTCAGATGTGCTTTTGATGGGATTGTCAGAGTAATTCAGAATGACCGTTATGGTTACGGCAAAGCCGTTGTAGTGCGTCATTTTGACGGACTTGAGACAATCTACGGGCATCTCTCCAGAACCGACCTCACTCCGAACACCCGTATCAGGGCTGGTGAGATGATTGGACTGGGGGGCAATACTGGGCGCTCCACAGGAAGCCATCTGCATTTTGAGATCCGTTACGGCGGAGAACCGATTGATCCGGGGTACATAATCGATTTTGACACTTATACGCTGAAATGCGACACGCTTACGTTGTCAAGGGATAATTTTGAGTACCTCACTGAAGTGAGAAAAACAGTTTACCATAAGATAAGAAAGGGTGAGACTCTGAGCCATATCGCACGCAGGTACGGGACTACGGTAAGAAAACTATGCAGCCTGAACGGGATCACAGGTAAAACAATACTGAGAATTGGACGGAAAATAGTAGTAAGGAAAGATACTCAGACCTGAATGCTCTTATCACATCATACCTGAGATCTCTTTTTCAAGCCTCGCAAAAAAATCCCTCATACACTCCAGGCGTTTCCTGGCAATTTCTTTTGCAGCGTCAGTGTAAAGCCTTTCCGGTATTCTGACAAACTTCGTCTCAAATTCCAGATTTGGCGTATGTCTGGAGATGTCCTTGATTTTTCCATTGTGTTTCCCGCCATCGAGATTCTCTTTGATATACCTGCTTACAGGAACATCCGAGTACATTTTACAACTGTATTTACCTGCAAACATAAATGAACGGGCAACTCCGACTGCCCCCAGAACATCCAGTTTATCAGCATCAAAAAGCAATTTTGCCTCGATGGTCTGCGGCTCATGTTCGGCCCTGTATCTATGAGAAATGATACAGTGCTTTATTTTTGCGATTTTTTCTCCGGGATATCCAAGCCCGATAAGAATGTCTTCAGCCATCTCCGCACCCAGAACCGCATGGTTGATTTTTCCAGTCCTGTCGCTGTCCTCCTTTACCCTGGCAATATCGTGAAGCAGTGCAGATATCAGCAGGATGTCAATATCGACCCGGTCTTTTTTATCGACGAGACGATGTGCAAGGTTATAGACCCGCCACACATGGTCCACATCGTGTGCTGAGCACGATAACTCCTTCTCAACAATTACCGCAATCTCCCGGTATTTCTGTTCACAGTTTTTCAGTTTATTACCTCTTTTTATGCAGGATTTCAATGGAAAGCGTAACTATTTACATCCAATTTCGCTATTGTAAATTACCCCGCCGGATATTTTGTATCTCTGGAGAACATCCGATGCTTCCTCTCTCATAAAGTCGGTAACTACCTCTATTCCCCGTTTATTAAGCATCGAGGTCCAGTTCTCAACCTTTTCGCCTTCATCAAAACCTATCGCCCTTGCATCTTCATCTGCGGCTCCGCAAACGAGCCGCTTTACACCCGACCATGGAATCGCTCCCAGGCACATGGCGCATGGTGCAGTGCTGGAAAAAAGCTCACATTTTGGAAGGCCATGAGAGGAGAGATCGAAAGATCCCAGAATTTTCTGGGCTGTTGAAAGCGCCATAATTTCCGCATGTGCAGAGGAACAGGATTGCTCTACAACAACGTTCACACCGGGAGCAATCAGTTCCCCGGTGTCCATGTTGAATACAGCGGCGGCAAAAGGACCACCTGTAGCCGATTCTATGTTTTTTCTGGCAAGGG
>JAAYIG010000097.1 GCA_012523595.1 Fibrobacter sp. | reverse complement strand
TTTTTTCACCCCGGAGGTGACACAGCGACTAAACGATTTTTCAATTGAACACCTTTTCTCATATCCAGAAATCATCCCCAGATCGATTTAATCAAATTGAGAATTCCCCCTTAAGGTGGTTATCATCTTCTTCAATTTCACAAAAAGGAAAAAGAAAGTCCGTCCCCTGCAATTTCATTTTTTCACCCCGGAGGTGACACATTAACCTGTCAATTTCCAAATTGAACTAAGCATCATCCTTCATGTACCATCAGTCCAGACTCTATACTTTAATCTCCCTTTGTGCATAGAATTCCCATACAAATTAGAACAATGAAAACCCATCTCCCTCATCAAAATCAGTTAACCATCTCTTAATCATGATATTCCGGGCTATTTTCATCTCTAATCTCGGTTTAAAAGGTAGAACAGAAAGAAATTTAATATATTTAGTGTTTCTGTTTTCCTGAGTCTGTAAACTGTTACATAAAAATTAACCTTAACCAGGGCTGAGGTCTGATGCAAATCTCAAAAGGAACAAAGGTAAAGGAACTGCTTGATCGCTACGATTTTATGCTGGATTTTCTCCTCGGAGTCTCCCCCAGGTTTAAACTGCTTAAAAATCCTGTGGCACTGAAAACCGTGGGAAGTGTGGCTACCCTGGCCCAGGCTGCTTCGATTGCCGGTATCTCTCCTGATGCCCTGGTGGAAAAAGTGGCTTCTGAAATCGAAAAACGTACTGGTACAAAGGTTAACCGCTCTGATGAAGGAAAAGTGGAAGGGTTGACCGACTCTCAGGCGCGTCAGGAGGTTCTTAAAGATATTATCCGTGACCTTCATGACGGAGCTGATCTGCAGAGTGTTAAGAAACGCTTTCAGGAACTGATCCGTGACATAGATGCATCGGAGATTTCCCGGATGGAGCAGCGTCTGATTGAAGAGGGGATGCCGGAGAGTGAGGTCAAGAGGCTCTGTGATGTGCATGTGCAGGTGTTCAAGGAATCTCTGGAGGCTAAGGATGCTCCGGTGATGCCTGAGGGGCATCCTGTACATACCCTGATGCTTGAGAACAGGGCATCTGAGGAACTGATGAGTAAAATAGAAGAGATCATTAACCGGATCGGGGATGCCCCCGACAGTGATACCTATAATAAGAATCGTGGTGATCTTGAAAATCTCTTATTGAGTCTGAAGAAAATTGATCTTCATTACCTGCGTAAGGAAAACCAGCTCTTTCCAGTTCTGGAGAAGCACGATATTTCCGGGCCATCGCAGGTTATGTGGGTGTTGCATGATGATATCCGGGCGATGGTTAAAAATGCGCTGGAACTGCTTGCCACAGATAAAGCAGCAGAATTTGTGGTCAGGACCCGGGAACTTATTCAGACTATCAGGGATATGATTTACAAAGAAGAGCATATCCTTTATCCTCTGGCTGTTGAGATTTTAAGTAGTGAGGAGTGGGACAGGGTAAAGAGAGGTGAAGAGGAGATCGGGTATGCCTGGATAGTGTCGCCTGGGTCGGTTAATGTTTCGGCGGTAGAAAAGAGCCCTGAGGAAACCTCAGGAAAGATGAAGCTTGATACCGGATTTTTAACTGTTGAGCAGGTGAATCTTATGCTCCGTCATCTGCCGGTTGATATCTCTTTTGTGAATGAGAACGATGAGGTCGTCTATTACTCTGATACACCGGAGAGAATTTTCCCGCGCAGTGCAGGTGTTATTGGACGTAAAGTACAGAAATGTCATCCTCCCAAGAGTGTTTCGATTGTTCAGCAGATCCTTGATGATTTCCGGGCAGGAAAAAAGGATGTGGCTGAGTTCTGGATTCAGTTGCATGGAAAGTTTATTCATATACGTTACTTCGCCCTTCGTGACTCATCGTCGGCTTACAGGGGATGTCTCGAAGTTTCTCAGGATGTGACTGAAATCAGGAAACTGGAGGGTGAAAAGAGATTGCTGGATTATTAGCGAATTATCCATGTAGATAATTTCTTTTCCATCGTGCTTTAGCACCAAAGGTGTTTGTAATCGCTCTGTTTTTGTTCGAGCACGCAATAAGAAGGGGTTCAGTACAGTTTCTAATCAGGTTAATCATTAAAATCAGTTTAATCAGTGGTCATAATCAGTGGTTTGGCATGTTTTTTCTAAGTGATATATTTCAGAGAACATATTTCCAGGATGTTGGAGAAAAATGCTTAGGGCTTTTCCCTGTGGAGGAAAGAAAGTATGGTGAAATTTCTGGCTGAGTGGTTCAATGATGGTGGGCCTTTTATGTGGGCTATTCTTGCTGTTCTGGCATTTTCCTGTACAGTTGTTGCAGATAGGATCATATTCTTCTATATAGTCTGCGGCAGGAAGGGAAATCAGCTTCTCTCTCAGGTAGCAGGTCTGCTCAATAGTGACAAGTCCAGGGAGGCTGGTGAGCTTTTAAGCCGTGGTCGTGCTCCTCTGCAGGTGTTGTTCAGGACTGCGCTGGAGAGATTTAACTCCGGTCTGCCAATCGATGAGATCCGGGAGGGGGTTGAAGAGGCTGCGATTCAGCAGGTTCCAAGACTCTCACAGAGGTTAAATTACCTTTCTCTGTTTGCCAATATCGCCACTTTGCTGGGGCTTCTGGGTACTATTACCGGTTTACAGTTGTCGTTCTCTTCACTTGCAACAGTTGATGCCGCAAAAAAGGCTGCGCTTCTGGCCACCGGTATCTCCCAGGCGATGATCACCACTGCTTTCGGGCTGATTGTAGCTGTCCCCTGCATGGTAGCATACACTTTTCTGGTAAACAAGCAGAATCAATTGACCAAGGATCTTGACGAAGCTGTCGTAAAGTTCCTTAACTACCTGAAAAAGAAGAAATCCTGATGCTTTCTCTGTTTCGCTCCAGCCATCCTCCCTCACAGACTATTGACAACGCAGATGTCGATGTGACACCTGTCATGAATGTATTTATCATTCTTATTCCTTTTCTGGTATCGATGGCTGTTTTTACTCATCATGCCATTGTCGAGTTTTCTCTTCCCCCGGATTTGGGCACAAGTGTTGGTGATGCCTCTGAGAAGCCTGTTCCCAGATTGACTGTACGCATCGGAACCGATTATTTGGGGATTGTGCTTGGAGAAAGAATGCTGGACTCGCTGGCTGTCGGGTCTGAATTTCCTTTTGATACGCTGTCTGCACGGATCAGGATGCGGGTGGCCGAGCTTGGGTATGATGAGGTGATAGTGGCATCGAGAGACAACATCCCTTTCAAGCATGTTGTCAGGGTGATGGATCTTTGCAGGCAGGCAGGATTTAAAAAAGTGGGTCTTTCCAGTGCCACTGCTGATCCGGGAGCAGCTCTATGAGCATCTTGCCGCAGAAATCGGCTCCCATTGATGGCACCGTACGCCCCCAGTTGACATCGCTGGTTGACGTAATGACAATTCTGCTGGTCTTTCTGATAAAGAGCTTTTCCTCCGAGGGAAGCCTTGTGACTCCTGCAGCAGATCTGGTTCTTCCAGTGTCCACTTCAGAGGAAACTCCCCGGGTACGCAGCTCCATTGAAATTACAAAAAAATCGGTAATCAGCGAGGGACGTGTTCTGGTTGATACCGATTCGCTTTTGTCAGGGGATTCTCTTCTTGTGCCCCTGGTTTATGAATGGATGAAAGCGATGCGTCAGAGAAGCAGTGATTCATCGGGAAGCGAACTGGTGATTCAGTGTGACAGAGATATTCAGTTTGCAGCGGTCAAAAAAATCATGTATACCTGTTCCAAAGCCGGGTTTACCGATTTTCTGGTACTGGTGGTCCGGGAGGAGTAGCACGTGGATTCTGCCCGGAAAAAGATGCTTGAACTCTATGCCCTTTCCGGAAGACAATCCGGAGGAAGAGACTTTTTCCCTGTCTATCTTCTCTTCTTTTCTCTCCTGTTTGCTCTTAGCGGGATATTTCTGCATTTGCGCAAGCCCGATCCCCGTGTTGAAGAGAGGAGAATAGTCGAGTCGGCAGCAAGGTTTATTATAGATCAGAAAAAGACGGAAGTTATTCCTGAAGTAAAGAAGAAAAAGGCAGAGCCTGAAAAAAAGAAAGAGAGTGGAAAGCCGATTGATTTAACAGAGAAGCCTCTGTTGAATCAGAAAGTCGATGAAACTGTGGAGGAAAAACAGGTGGAATCATCGAAGAAGGCTCCCCGGAGGGTCTATGGGCTCAGGAGAGTTTACTCCACCGGTCTGGGTGCGCAGGGGAGCCGTTCTGATGCGGTGATAGGAAAACTGGGAAACACTCTCAATACCGAAATTGACACTTTCAAGGCAACAAACGAGGATCTTCAGGGACAGGTTGTCTCTGCTACCACTGTCACAAGGGTTCCGCGTCTGAAGGTCAGGGTAAAGCCTGAGTACTCAAGAGAGATGCTGGAGAAAAGAATTGAGGGAGTGGTGAGGGCAAAAGTGTTAATTGACAGTGATGGAAAGATAAAACAGGTCATTGTGCTTGATGATCTGGGGTATGGATCTAAAGAGAAAGTCTATGATGCCTGCCTGAAACTGGTATTTGAACCGGCACTCAGAGGTGAGGAGCCGGTAGCTGTGTGGCAGATAGTACGTTTCCGCTTCGAACTCACCCAGGGTTGATCTTCTCCGGTATTCTTATTTGTATCCACATTTAAAGGTTCCCCCAATCCGGTATTGAAATCTTTCATAAGAAGAATAAATTCCTGTCCAAAGTTCCACAACTATTTTCCAGCCTGAACACTTTACAACAAGAACAAATTCATCTCTCCTGAATAATCATCGCAATCAGTCTAATCAGATTAATCAGTGGTCAGCGGTCCATTGCTTGCTTATTTAAAAGATATAGCCGGTCTTCACCCGGTTGTTGATTCCAGGGTCGAGGTAGGTACTGATGAGAAGTTTACTCTGTGTGTTTCTGTTGGCTGGTTTTGCTTTTCAGGATGTGTATTCAGGGACTGAACCGGGTGTAGAATCATCGATTGATATGGCAGATTCTTCGGAGAAAGAGTCCTTTATCCTTGAGAAAGAACCTGAACTGATCGAATTTGTAAAACTGGAATATCCATCTGTACTATCCCGAAAAGGAATAGAGGGTACGGTAACGGTGGATCTCCTTGTGAATGAAAACGGCGATGTTGACAGTGTAGCACTGATTAATGGGGTTCATCCTGAGCTTGACAGAGCGGTAATGGATGCTGTGAGAAGGTTCAGGTTTTCTCCTGCAGAAGCGGATGGGAAAAAAGTCCCGGTAATAATCACTTATCAATATACCGTGGCTCTGGAAGATGTGCTGGAGGGGGTAGGGGAGAATGTGAATTTTACCGGATTTCTTTACGAAAGGGGTACCAGAACACCTGTAACCGATGCTGATGTGGCGGTGTTTTTTACAGATACCCTTGCAGATTCCTCACTGAATGTCCCTTTTAGTGTCTATATAAATCAAATAGGAAGGCTTTCCGGACAGAGCTTAGAGCAGGGAAGTATTACCACCGTCAGTGATTCATCCGGAAAGTTCTCCTTCAAATCTCTACCCTGCGGTCCGGTTAGGGTCAGGGTATCTGCTGCGGGATGTGAGCCTTTTGAGATGAGGGATACAGTTGCCTGCGGAGAGGTTACAGAGGTTGTTTACAGACTGCAGAGGACAAGCTATTCAGATCTGGAGATAGTGGTTTATGGGAGAACAGAGTCCCGCGAAGTTTCCAGAAGATCCCTTTCCAGAGGAGAGGTGAGGAAAATCCCCGGTTTCTCTGGAGATGCGGTGAAAGTGGTACAGGCGCTTCCCGGGGTGGGGCGCTCCTCATTTGGAGGGGGCTCTATCAGAGTGAGGGGTGCACCTACCTGGGATTCGAAGTTTTATCTTGACGGGGTATCGATACCGATGCTTTACCATTTCGGTGGGATTAAATCCACATACAATTCCGAGGCTCTGGAATCGGTTGATCTTTATCCAGGAGGGTACAGTTCACGGTATGGTAATTCAGTTGCGGGAGTCATTGAGCTTCAGAGCAGAAATGCCGACAGGCAGAGGGCAAAGGGATTTGCCGATGTAAATCTGTTTGATGCCACTTTTTTCGCAGAGGGACCGATAGGATCCAGGGGTGGAATACTTGCCAATGTGCGAAGAAGCTATTTCGGGGATATTCTGGGGGTTGTGGTTAAAAAGATCGGTGATAAACTTAACATGCCTATAAGTGTTGTCCCTTATTATTACGATTACACTGTCAGGGCGGATGTGGATCTCGATGCGGGAAACAAGCTTTTCATGACTCTTTTTGGTTCCAAGGATGAACTTAAGATGATTGTGCCCTTTATGAGGGGTGGAAGCAGTGAAGTCGATCAGATGGTTGACAGGCTGGAAAATGTCAATGCATTCAATATGGCTACGTTGGGATGGGATTTCAGTGCGGGGAGGTGGGTGAACAGCTTGAGGGCTGCTGTGGTGCAAAGAGAGGGACTTGGATCCATTTTCGGGTACGCCAAATGGACTTATAAGGCGTGGGAGTATCTGCTCCGTGCCGAGGCGTCGTGTAAAATATCTCCTCAGATTAAGCTGACCACCGGAACTGATCTATGGCTGCAACCCTATTATCACTATGCTGTCTTTCCAAGAACCGACAAGACATTTTTCCGGGATACGATGAAAACGACATTCGGCCTTATCGGTCCATATTTACAGCTTGAATACAACCCGATTCCCGATCTGTATATAATTCCCGGACTCAGATATGATTACTACCCGGAACTGCTTTACAGGGGGTCGATAGTGCCCGAGTTCTGGGATTACCGGAAAATTGACAATGAAAAAGGGCCCAGTGGGGAGCCATCAGTGCGCCTTTCAGCCGGTTACAAGTTAAATTCCCGGCATTCCTTTAAAGCGGCTGTTGGTTCCTACAGCCAGACTCCGCAGCCAATGGGTTTTACAATCCATGACACTGTAGGTAACCCCATGCTTCCGGCGACAAAAGCCAGCCATATTACAGGTGGATATCAGTGGAAGATTTCTGATCTGCTCTATGCCGATGTGCAGATATATCGTAACACGCAGTGGGACATTCCTGAGCTGGCCACACCTACTGATATGCTTAATGACCAAAGCACTCCCGGTTTTCTGGATTGGGGACGGGCTCGCATGTATGGACTGGAATTAATGCTCCGTCACGAACAAAGCGAGCGGTTCTTCGGATGGATTGCTTATACTTTGTCCAGAAGTGAACGCTGGAGCCGGAGGGAGAACAGGTATATTCCATATACCCGTGATCAGACCCATAATCTCCAGCTTATTCTCAGTTATAAACTGCCAAAGGAGTGGCAGGCAGGTGCAAAAGTGCGTTATGTCAGCGGCAATCCATTTACACCAGTTGCTGACCGGGTGTTTAATATTACTAACCGCATCTATGAACCCAAGATGGGGAGAGAGAACAGTGCCCGTAACGACCCCTTTTTCCAGGTCGATTTCCGGATTGACAAAAAGATTATATATGACAAGTGGATGATGTCTTTTTATCTGGATCTGCAGAATGTACTATGGTTCATGTATAAAAGCCCTGAGCTCACGATTTACAACTATGATTACACGGAACAGATATCTGTAACTTCACCCTTCATTCCATCCTTTGGACTGAAAGTGGAGTTTTGACAGGAGTAAGCCATGAAAAGAATGGCTCTATTTATCTCTTTACTGCTTGCAGGATGCGGGTTGGAGTTTCCGGACAGGTATGATCGGGTGGATAATGACAGGGTCAGGCCATTGGCTTTCGTATTCGATAACAGGGGATTGGCAGAGGGGGCTCCGGGTGACACCGTGGATCTTCATGCTTATTTCGCGGGTGAAGAGGTAAATAGAATTCAGTGGACTATCTCAACTACTGTGCTGCTTGGATCTTTCGGGGTGGATACCTACTATGATGTTATTTCTCTTCAGTCCCTTGTTGTGCCTGGAAGTTACATGGAGTATAGTGGAGGATTGACAGATTCGGTGGTCTTCTCTTTTGTACTCCCGTGGGATATCATTCGCAGGAAATATGAGTATGTAAGTACTATGGGGGAGATTCTTCCCTCAGAGGTCCGCGACTCGGTTCCTCCGGAGCTACTGATGGTGAAGCCGGTCCAGGTTATTGACATTCTTGATTTTCTGGCAAGCCGTCCGGATGGAGTCGACTCACTGATGGTTGATTCGATGCTCAGGGACATCGCAGGGGAGGATGCCCCGGATTTCATGCCGCTTCTCCTTCAGGCACTGTCGGTAACAATGAAGATATTCTCTTATGTTAATGATAAATGCAAGGTTGAATCAGACTTCACGATCCGTTATAACAGTACAATCCGGTATCTTAATTCATCGGTACAGGTCAATAGAAATCCGGTTATAGAATGGATGAAACTTTACAAGGTTAGAGGCAGCTCGCTCCTTTCCTTTCACCCTGTAAAAGATGCCTCTTTAGTGGATGCAGTCTACGATTTGAAGGGGGTTTTCAGTGATACTGTGCTTATCGAGGATGGGTACAGCTATTTTCTGATTCCCGACCCCGGTACAGCTTCCCTTGATTATGGTATGAGTATGACTTCAGGAAGTCTTCACCCTGAGACTTTCATTCATGAATGGTTTTACCGCAACGATTATCCCCCTGAAGGACAGGATCATGACAAGCTGCTTGTGATTCAGAGAACGCCGGGATCAAACGATGTGAAGTTACTGCCGCCGCTTGATAGAAGAGCAAAGCATTTCAGTTTGTGGCTTGTCACTTACGACAGTTACATGGGCGAGAGACTCAGACCTGTTGGGTTCTGTTTCAGGGCATTTCATGGAGTCATAGAGTACAGGTGATATCGAGGATTGTCCTGTGTCTGTGTTATAGATATCAGAGATCTCATTCTCTGGATAATCAGGTAAATCATTCAAATCATCTCGTGTGGAAAGAAGACGGGTTATTGTATTAGATCGAGTATACTCAGATACGGGAGATCTTATTCTCTTAAAAAATCAGCTAAATCATTTTAATCAGCTTAATCAGTGGTAAAATTCTCGTCCTCCCTCGACACCCATGTCGTTTTTCGAGCCATCTGCGTCTTTGAACCTGTCAGCTGGATTACCGGCATTTATACATGGGGAATAATTCGACAGGCTGTATTTTCCTGTCCTGGTTTTGACTTTTTGTTTAGCCGTATCTTCATCGTGGATAATTCTGGCCAGAGCAAAATTCTTTATCCTGCTTTTCTTTGTAGGAACAGAGATATCCTGTTCATGAGCGATGGAATCTGCTAAAGAACCGGCAAATACCGGATCGCGGTAAAGGTTGAAGTGCAAGTCGCAGGAGTCCTTGTTTTTGTTTGTTTTTGTCAGTATTCCCAGTTCAGGATCACAATCGAGGAGATTACCGTCCCCGTTACCGTGAACGCAATTGTATTCAAAATTGATTTTTGATAACCCGTCACACCAGACTCCGGTGTTGCTGTTGAAGGCGATGATGCTGCTGGTAATGAAGGGATTTGATTCACGGGTTTTTATTCCAGACGCGAAATTTCGGCAGATTACACAGTTAAGGATCTGAGGAGAACTCTTATTGATACAGTTAATTCCAAGATAGTTGTATTCCAGTATACTGTTACGGATCACAGGACTGCATTTCATTATTGACAAGGCACAGTATGCGCCGCTGATTTCTGTAAAAGCGATCTCAGTGAATGGTTCTTCGGCGGCATTAAGAATTATTCCATACCATGAGTGCCTTCCAGGCTGCGGTTCTGAAGGAGAGAAGCTTATTTGTTTATCTCGTCGTCCGACGCAGATAAGTGCTCCTCCGAGAACCTTGATGGAGATTGATAGAGAATCTGTTCTGTCGATCTGGTTTGAGGTATCGGCGATGGGGGATGGCGCAATTATGATATTTGTGCCTGGAGCGATAGTCAACCTGACACCCTCGGGTATCACCAGGTCTCGTTCAAGAATAAATGGCCCCTCATCGGCATCCCACCGGGTATTGACTGTAAGGATACCGCCTGCTCTCTGCTCTGCTCCACAGATAAAAACAAGTGAAAGCAATAAAATGATTTTTTTCATGCGGCCGGTATGAGTTGGTTGAATTTGCTGTAAAGGTAAATACGTTTCCACTTCATATTGTCGATTTTAAGAACACAATTTGAAATTGAATTGTCGGAATTTTTACAGGGTTTGGTATAGGTCAGCAGGGATTGGCTCCTGAGCATTTCCAGAAACTCATCTGGGTTTGATGAATAAGAGGTGTTTTCGACAAAGCTTAAGAAAACATCTCCGCTTATCTCTGTTAATCCTTCTTCGAATTTTCTGATTCCTCCCTTGGTATTCCAGATCTTCTCGACTATCCCGAAAGCCTCATTATCCAGTGGCTGGAGTACCTCAAACTGTTTACGGATAAGTAATCTCAGAAAACTGCAGTAATCCTCCATTTCTTTGCGGCAGCAAAGAAACATCTTTTCATCTTTAATCTCAAGAAATCCTTTTCCGTGCAGAAATGAGATAATATGGGTTGCTTTTTGCAAAGTGACTCCAAGCAGTTGTACAAGTTTCAGCCGGGTTTGACTGATATCCAGGCCGTTGCTCTGTTTGTCGTAAAAATTGAAGAAATAAAGGATTGTTATTATGATGTTGGCGCCCTGATGCTCACTGCTTTTGTTCTGAAGGCGGCGTTTTGCCTGGTATATCTTCTGGCTTGTCATCTTGATGATAGTCATGAACCATGGAGGAACTCCTTCTATCTCTTCATTAAAAGTTTCCGAATCGAGTTGTATCAGATCGCTGTCTTCGATCACTTTGGCAGAGGCGCTTCTTGGTTCTCCATCGATCAGTGCCATTTCTCCAAGCACAGACCCCTCGCCAAGTACAGTCAGTTGCATTTCATGCTTGCCGATCATCCTGTAGATTTTGACCTTCCCGGTTTGAATTATATACAGTTCACGTGAGTGGTCATTCTCATGGAAAAGAATTGTTCCGGCTTTGTATTTTTTCAGCAGAGGTTTCATGTTCGGCGGAGCATTATTTATAATTATAGTTCTGTTTAAACAGATGATCCGGCGTTATTACAGGACAATCAGCGGATCCGCTTATTTTCAACATAATTGTATCTATCTGAAGTACTGAATGCAAGAAAAACACCTTATCTCGATGCTTAAGCCGGCTCTGTTATCGATTGCTTTCCTGTTTACTGTTTCCTGCCAGAAGAGCGGAAGAATCTTTCTTGAAGTCGACTTTGACAGTGCAAAGACCTGGCGGTATCTACTCGGAGTAGACATAAAGGGAAAAATTGTATCGGAGGGTGTGCCTCAGATTTTTAATAGTAGTCTGAGAACTTTCCTTCAGGGCGGGCTCTCTCCTGAAAACAGAAAAGTTATCACTTTTAAAGCTGAGCAGACCCGAATAAATTCCGATTTTCTGGTTGAACAGGAGATTCGGAACCTTGAGCAGCAGTTTGATAATGTCTCTCTTCTTTTTTCACCCAGAGATGGATCGCTTGATCTGACTGATACTACGGATGTTCCGGTTATTAATATCGGGGGGTGGGATCTATTCAGGAGTTTTGCGAAAGTTCTTCCAGTATTTCCGGAGAGTCCTGTGGCACCTGGCGACAAATGGGACCGTGATCGTCAGTTCCCAATTGAAACAAGCCATGGGGACGCAGTGGGACATCTTTACCAGTCTTTTGTTTTCGACAGCATATATACCTCGCAATCCAGATTTGCCGCTGTAAGCTGGATCTTTTCTTACAGAATAGAACTGATCGATCCTGATACAGCAGGTATGCTTGACAAATTTCCGCTTGCAGGTAAAGGCCGGGGGAGAGTTTTGCTTGATCTCGATGCCAGACGTATTACCACTGCTCATGCAGAGTTTAAGGCCCCTCTGGCAGATGAGTTTCCGGGTATGAGCTGGAGTGAGATAGTTCATATGGAGTACATCGAGTAAACGGATTCATTTATGAAAAATTTCCTCTTGATGGTTTGTTTTTTTCTCACCGCCCTTCCAATATTTGCAGGTGATGCAGTAAAGATAGAGATTACACGTGATACAGTTTTCCAGCAGAGTATCGAGATTCCATTCGGGACTACATTAGTTGTTGCACCGGGAGTAAAAGTACTGTTCGAGGGGTATCATGTTCTGCGTGTCAACGGATTGATCATTGCAGAAGGGACTTTGTCAGAGCCTGTGCTTTTTTCGGGTCTGGATCGCGAAACCTCATCGCGTGAAAAACCCGCCTGGAAGGGAATCGAGATTGTGGGGAAGAATGCGCACGGGCATTTCAGAAACTGCCGTTTCGAAGGAGCTTACAGAAACCTGATCTGGGAATCCAGTCCCTCTTTTGATTCCTGTCAATTCACCGGAAATCATTATGCCATTTACTGCACAAAGAAAGCGGCTCCTCCTGTGCAGAACTGCAAGTTCAATCGGAATACCTATGGTATTGCGGTGGATTTCGCCTCTCCGCTTCTTTCCGGAAACATAATTACTGAAAACAATGTCGGCCTTCATCTTCAGTTAAGTTCCAGTGTGCTTGCGGGTAAAAACCTTATCACTGGAAATGGAAAAGATATTCATTCAGAAGCGGCGTTTGGGCCAAACAACAATTTCATGTCAATGCAGCGGATGTGGGACATGATGCGTCAGTTGTTTTAGTTTTCGGAGGTTTTTGTTTATGGCTTTTATTATTGCAGTATTGCTCGTTATTCTTGGAATCGTTCTTTTTTCCTATCCCCCAAACAGAAGTGTTCCCAATCCAAAGCTGACCGGAATTGTGGCGGTTCTTTCCGGATCTGCTCTTCTTATCTATAAAGCGATCGTTGTTATCCCCGCGGGCAACGTGGGAGTCGTGGATTTTTTCGGTAATGTTTCAAAAAATGTTCTGAAGCCTGGTATCAATCTGGTCAATCCCTTTGCGAAAGTTATTAAAATGAGCATAAAAACCAGGGAGATAAAGGAGGAGACCAGTGTTCCGACTCAGGAAGGTCTCTCGCTTAATCTTGAAGTCAGTCTGCTCTATCATCTTGATCCTGAGGCGGCTCCGGAGGTTTACAAAACAGTCGGTGCGATTTACGAAGAGATAATCCTTGTTCCGCAGTTTCGTTCGGCTATCCGGACTGTCACCTCAAACTATGAAGCCAAGGCTCTTTACACGTCTGTAAGAGAGATACTTGCCACCGGAATAGCGGAGGAACTGAAAAAAATCGTTGAATCCCGTGGAATAGTTGTAGAAAGTACACCTTTACGGAACATACAACTTCCTCCTAAAGTCGCTGATGCCATCGAGGAGAAACTCCGTGCAGAGCAGGAAAGCCAGCGTATGCAGTTTGTGCTCGAAAAAGAGAAGCTGGAAGCTGAACGTAAGAGAATCGAAGCACAGGGTATAGCTGATTTCCAGAAGATAGTTTCTGAGGGAATAAACAGGGAGCTGCTCCAGTGGAAGGGTATCGAGGCCACAGAGAAGCTTGCCAACTCTTCAAATGCCAAGGTTGTGATTGTAGGCGGCAAGGATGGGCTGCCGTTGATTCTGAATACAGATAAGTAATGTTGAATCCGGGTTGGTGTATCATTTAGATACCGATTCTGCAACCGGCAGGATGGGAGAGCCGGATTTGTCCATCTCAAGAATCAGCATCCCTCCGATTACCCCGAACTTGTTGTTGCTGATTCTATATCGCCTGTATCCTGCTGCATCTCTGGGAAGTCCCTTGAGGCGCCCCGTTAGTTTTCCGCTTTTTATCTCTTCTGTTTTCAGATAATCGTTTTTCCGTAGCCTGGTGTCAGGATCGTGAATGATCATGCTGTTCGGGTCATCTTTTTTTCCATCATGGCCGTAACCTGCAAGCGCTACCCAGTGCCCACCATTTCTACGGTACTCATCTTTGTTCTTGTCGTAGCGGTACCAGCCGATATTGAAGAGCACAGCTTTGTTTTGGTACAATGCTTCACGGGCGGTTTTCATATCAGGAATTGCTATACCGGTCTTGAACTCATTGGGAACATCTCTGAATCCATAAAACTTTATCTTTACAGAATCGTAGCCGTGGTCGGCAAGAAATCTCTTCAATCCGGATGAAATGTCTGCTGGACTGGAGCCATGAGAGCCTGTATTGATGTATCGTGATGAACCGATTTTCCTGATCAGATTGTACTGGTCCTTTTTGTGGTCACCTGAATTATCCAGAAGTCTGGGGTAGCCATTTAGTCCGTACCAGAAAAGAAAATTGGAGATAGAGACGGGACCGCAATAAAGGGCACCTTTACCAGGGAAGCCACCGAAAGTGTTGTCACGCTGGTAATAATCAGGAATTGAATCGATAAGCGAGATATATTTCTCAGGGATTGTTTCTCCGGCTTGAAGTGAAACAGGGCTGGAGATAAAGATAATGGCTATGATAATAAAAGCAGGAATCAATTTCTTCATATTTATTTGTTTCATATTCAGCAGTATTTATTTCAGTTGACTAAAGGGTAAATTGTATTCTAAATGACCATTGTATGTCGTCTGGATCGGGTTTGGTCGGAATCGAATGGTGAATACGATTATGGAAAACAAATCTTTTCTCTGATTGTCTTATTGATTTTCACGCAGAGGTGCGGAGAGGAGAGAAGGACAAATGAGTAGGAATAACAGTTCAAGACTGTTTCAGATTGATCAGGACAATCAGGTTAATCAGTGGTCTTGGCCTGGATGCCTGTTTTCACAGACATGACACCTGGAGGTGACAGGCACTATTTACAACAGAACATTTTCCCTCACGTCCTTCCTGGCGCAAGCAGGAATCCATCCAGAAATCATCCCAATCATCTTAATCACAGGAACCACAGTTCAAGACTATTTCAGATTGATCAGGTTAATCAGTGGTCTCTTTTATCCACCCTAGGTAATCCCTGTTTCCTCCGGAGATTGGAATGGCAATTATACAGGGGCAGGTGTAAGTATGGAGTGATTTTACTCTGTTGGTCAGTTTCTCAAGAAGACTGTTTCTTGTTTTGGCGATAAGGATTGCCTCATTGTCCTCGCTTATGGCACCTTCCCACCAATAAATTGATTGCATCCCGTCGATAATATTGACACAAGCAGCGAGCCGCTCCTCTACAAGAGTTTTGCCTATGAGACGGGCCTGTTGTTTGTCTTTGGTAGTGATATAGGTCAGGATTGCCTCCAAGTGAATACCTCCTCATATCAGGGGAAAATACTGAGATGTAAATTATTGATTCAGCTCTTAAAATTTACATTCCTCCAGAGAATCTGTTACATTTGACAGAATCCGTGGATTGCAGAACAGAGTTTGAGCGGAGATTGTCAGGAAATTCTTTGTTCCTGTTCGTGTACGATTTGGCCCAGTGCTTTCATTGGAACAGGTTTTTCGAAAAAAACAGCATCCATTGCCTGAAGTTTTTCTTCTGCAATTTCAGTCACATAACCTGAAATCAGGATTTTCTTAACATCTGGTCCCAATCCCTCCATTAACTGGATTCCATTGCATTTGGGCATTTTGTAGTCGGTAATCAGGACATCTATCTTGTTTTTTGAAAGAAAATACTTGGCTTCCATGGAATCGTTAAAAGTATGGATATTGCTGTTTGTAGTCGCACACTGCACAAAAGTCTTCAACAGCTCAGTGATCTGAACTTCATCATCAACAATAACTATTTCCAATCTCTTTCCCATTAAGCCCTTCTTAAAGATTTTTATAAATTATCATTCTATCATTTATGTTTTTTGTTTGCAAGTTATTTATTCCTGTTTTCAGAAGATCTGAAAGGGTAATGAATTGATTACTGTCAATGATAACTGCTTTTAAACAGGACAATACAGGTATGGAACATATCAGACTCTGTGTCTTTTTCTCTATGGTTTAAGTGCAGACAATTCAGATACAAATAAGAATAATTAATATCTTTTTTTGTATGAAATCAAGGAATTTTCACAATCCGGGATAATTAAGGCTGGAATATTTACAAGCATTCTTCGTTCCAGTATTCAGGTTGTCTGGGGCTGGGATCGGTTTTCATCAAATTACCTCTGAGATGAAACATTGACTTAAGCCTTTAAGTCACCGATTCACCTGTGAGGTGAATCAGAATTTAACCCTAAATAATGTACAGAGTGCTTGATTTTCAGAGAGGTATATTGTATTTAAATACAGGATGACAATCCGGAGCTTCTTCTTCTCATTTTTCTCACATTTCGATTCTTACAGACTGGTAAAAAGTTTTGCATTCATGATTATAGGGGGGCATGATGCCTGATAAGATTCATCACGCTTTAGTATTGAATTTTCACCAGCCATCAGAGAATCTGGAAGGATTGCTTGCAGAAAACGAGTGGGAAGCAAAGGAAATACTGTGGACACTGGACAGGGTTCCAAGGACATTATGGAACTATGAGGAGATTGCCAGAGTCCATCTCTCACTCTCCGGCACTCTCCTGGAAACCCTCTCCTCACCGGGTTTTCAGAGCAGGGTTTATGGTGTGGTGAAATGTGGAAAGATGCTTTGGCATTATCAGAACACCAGAATCATCGAAATCCTGGGGACCGGTTATTATCATCCTGTTTTGCCTCTTGTTCCTTCACAGGACAGAGAGGAACACTGCATTCGCTGGCAGGGTATCGCCCGTCATCTTTTCTGGCGACTGGAATTTCCTGGATTCTGGCCTCCTGAAATGGGATTTTGCATGGAGATGATTCCCATGCTGCGCAGACTTGGATACAGGTATGTTTTTGTAGATAGTGAGAATGTGGAGCCGCTTGATGAGATGTCGTGGCAGGAGACCCGCTACCGTCCTCATTTTGCCAGATATGGTGATGATGAAATCATTGTAATAGTAAGGGATAGAGAGCTTTCTGATGCGCAGCTTTCGGGAATGGATCTGGGCTGGTTTGAAAAAGAGGTAAAGGAGCGGACAAAATGGTGTGATTTTCCTCCTCTGGTGACTACCTGTACTGATGGTGACAACGGAGGATGGTTTAGAAACACCAATAAACAGAGTAATTTCTGGAATTACTTCTATATGGATCTGCTGGAAAATGTGAAAAACGGCACTTCACCGATCTCTCCGGTATTCATCAATGATTACCTCAACCAATTCGGAGCGTCAAAGAGGGTTAATGTAAAGACCGCTGCCTGGAACACAGGGTGGCACAATGGGAAAGATTTTGTGCAGTGGACTGGTTCTCAGGCGCAAAAAGATGCTCTAAAGCGAGTAGCGGAGGTAAGTGGTCGATATCATGATTTAAAGGCAAGCTTATCTCCGGAGGCTGCAAATGAAATCTACTGGCATATCCTGAGGGCGCAGACAAGCTGTAATTTTTTCTGGGGTGAAGCATGGGTCTATAAGTGTCATCAGGACCTGGATGAAGCAGAGGGCTTGATGAAGGATATGGAGAAAATGCAGCCGTTGGAAAGTCATGCCTGAGAGACAGTTACATTTGTAATCAGATACAGAAGTCTTATTTTGTTACTGAAATTACAACTGCTATGATGTTATAATTTTTCTTCAAAACCTGCTGGTTTCCTGAGACGCCGGCAGGCTGTTCCCATCAATTTAAAATTATTAACAATTCAAGGGGTATGGAATGAAACCGATAGGAAATTTTCCTGATCAGATAGATGGATTGCCCAATATTTGTGGGCTGGAGGGTAATCTGAAGGAACTGGTCAACTCAGCAGCCGATAAACCAGTGTTCCTTAATGACAGCAGAATTTCTTTTCAGCGTATAAAGAGTGCCTGTGCCATCGCTCTTCACATGCACCAGCCTCTTATTCCTGCCGGGGGAGGGGATCTCAGAACCGCTGCTATTATCAGTAATCTTCAGCACATGATGAACAACCAGGGGATAGGAGACAATCATAATGCTCCAGTGTTCCAGTGGTGTTATAAGCGGATGGGTGATTTTATTCCCCAGTATGTGGGAGAGGGAAAACAACCCAGGGTTATGCTTGAGTATTCCGGGACACTTCTGTGGGGTTTTCAGCAGATGGGGCTTGGTGATGTGATCGATAATCTTAAGAGAATTACAATGGATCACAATTACCGCAATTATGTGGAGTGGCTGGGTGCTCCCTGGGGGCATGCTGTTGCCCCGTCGACGCCAGTTCAGGATTACAAGCTTCACGTTCTTGCATGGCAGCATCATTTTGCAGCGATGTTTGGACCTGAGGCACTTGAGAGGGTACGAGGATTTTCTCCTTCAGAGATGGCTCTTCCAAACCACCCTGATGTCGCCTATGAATTTGTCAAGACACTCAGGGAGTGCGGATATAAATGGCTTCTTGTGCAGGAGCATACAATTGAGAATCCGCTTGATGGCTATGGACCGCAGTTGAAGCATCTTCCTCACAGACTTGTCTGCAGGAATTCCGAAGGTGATGAGGTATCCATAATTGCGATTATAAAGACTCAGGGAAGTGATACTAAACTGGTCGCTCAGATGCAGCCATACTATGAGGCCAAGTCGCTTAACAGGTGGGAACTTGCGGGAAAACAGGTGCCGCCTTTGGTGACTCAGATTGCGGATGGAGAAAATGGCGGGGTTATGATGAATGAGTTCCCGGCGAAGTATGCTGAGGTTGTAAACGAATGCAACGGCTCCGAAACCGTACTTATGAATGTCACAGAATACCTCGAACATCTCTTCGCTCTTGGAATCAAAGAGTCTGATTTCCCGGTTGTACAGCCGATTTTCCAAAAAGCAATTTGGGATAGGTTCACTCCTGGTACCGGCCCGGACAAACTTGCTAAAACTATTGAGACTCTCAAGAAGGAAGATCATCGTTTTCACATGGATGGCGGAAGCTGGACCAACAATATTTCGTGGGTAAATGGGTATGAAAACGTGCTTGATCCGATGCTCAAGCTCAGTTCTCTTTTCAACCAGAAGGTCCTGAGCAGAAACCCTGATACAAGAGAACACAGGTACAGAAACGCACTCTTCCATCTGCTTTCATCTCAGACCAGTTGTTACAGGTACTGGGGACAGGGTATCTGGACAGATTACGGGATTGAGATATGCAGGCGGGGTATGGATATAATTAATTTTGATTTCAAGTAGAATTCAGGTGCTGGCTGGGACATGTAATAAAATCATCTTCCCTCCGTATATAAAGAACTTCAGCAGTGGGCGGTAGATTTAATGATTCAGTTAAGTAACCGGACACTGCTGAAATAACTTATTTTTTTAAATAGAGAGGTTGGAACTGGTGTTCCGGCTGGTCTTCAAAACCAGTAGCGGGCGGATAACACCGTCTGTGGCAGGTTCGATTCCTGCTCTCTCCGCCAAAATACCTCAAGAGAAATATCCAAATGAATCCAGAAAAGAACTTCCGACAGTTGCCAAGTGTTGACAAAGTACTTCATACCGGAATTTCAGAGGAGCTTATTGAGCGCCACGGTCGTGCAATTGTGACTTATGCTGTCCGCCGGGCACTGCAGAACGCAAGAATCTCTATGGAAGCCGGGGAGAATAAGATAGATCTATCGCCCGAAGGCATCTCGCACTCAGCCGGTGATATTGTAAAAGCTATCTGTGAACCCTCACTGAAACCTGTAATTAACGCCACAGGAATTCTGCTTCATACAAATCTTGGCCGGGCACCCCTTGGTGATGCAGTAGTGGAAGGAATGATACCGGTGATAAGCGGGTACTCCAATCTGGAATTCGACCTTCAGAGCGCCTCCAGAGGCCATCGTACAGAACATCTTTCCGAGTTCCTGACCTATCTTACCGGTGCCGAAGGTATAATAATTGTAAATAACAACGCCGCAGGAATAATTCTTGCCCTCAGTACTTTTGCTTCCGGTAAAGAGGTGATTATTTCCAGAGGGGAATTGATTGAAATCGGAGGGGCATTCAGGATTCCGGAAATAATGGCTGCCTCAGGGGCAAAGATGATCGAGGTGGGGACTACAAACCGCACCCGGCTTTCAGATTATGAACAGGCGATAAATCCGGCCACCGCGGCCATATTCAAGGCTCACAAGTCGAACTATACGATCGAGGGCTTTACAGAGGAAGTATCGGTGAGGGAGCTTTCCATTCTTGCCCGATCGTATCAGATTCCACTTTTCTACGATATTGGTTCAGGACTGCTTCGCAAACCTGACCTCAAGGGCTTTGAAAATGAGCCAAATGTGCAGAGCGCTATCAATGACGGTGCTGAACTTGTCATGTTTTCAGGTGACAAGCTGCTGGGAGGACCGCAGGCCGGTATAATTGCCGGGCGAAGGGAGCTTGTTTCTGCACTTTCACGTGCCCCTCTGATGAGAGCTTTGCGTGTGGGGAAACTTACAATAGCAGCACTCTCTCAAGCCTGCAGAAGTTATCTCAGTGATAAAAGCCTTGTCGAAAACAACCCTGTGTTCTATTTCCTGCATCGTAAAGATGAAGAAAAACGGGAAATCGCAGTTACTTTAAAAGATGAGCTGGCAAAAAGACAGATTGCCTCCGAAATCTCAGAGAGCACAGGTCAATGCGGAGGCGGTACTCTTCCTGACCTGAAGATCCCCAGCTACGCAGTGACGCTTATCTCACCTGTTAAGGACAGAGAGGCTTTCGCCGAATCGGTATTCCATAATCTGCTGAAAAGGGATCTGCCTGTGCTTGGTATCCTGAGGGAGGGGCGGATAGTTTTCGATGTTTTTGCCCTGTCAGGTAAAGATCTGCCGGTCATTGTCGAGGCGACAGTTGACTGTGTGAGAGGCGCGCTTCAATGAAACATCTCATCCTGGGTACTGCCGGGCACGTTGATCACGGAAAAACTGCTCTTGTTAAAGCACTTACCGGAATTGAATGCGATACTCACAAAGAGGAGAAACGCCGGGGGATTACCATAAACCTGGGGTTTACATCCCTTAAGCTTCCATCAGGTGATACAATTGGCATAGTCGATGTTCCGGGGCACAGGGATTTTGTGCATACGATGGTGGCCGGGGCAAGCGGAATCGATATAGCACTTCTCCTTGTCGCAGCAGACAGTGGAGTGATGCCCCAGACCAGGGAGCATCTGAGAATAATGCAGATACTGGGAGTGCGCAGCGGTATCATTGTGATCTCCAGGATCGATCTGGCTGATCCTGAAGTTTCCGATATGGCAGAGACTGAAATTCGTGAACTGGTCAAAGGTACATTTCTGGAGAATGCACCCATTGTAAAGGTCTCCTCAAAAACCGGCGAAGGTATTGATGAGCTGAAAGGTGCCATAGCAAGAGCGGCTTCGGAAGTCAGAGTACGTGCCGGTAGTGAGGTTTTCAGGATGTTCATAGACCGGGTGTTCAGTGTCAGTGGATACGGCACTGTGGCTACCGGTTCAGTTATTGGCGGCACTGTGAAGGCTGGCTCCACGGTATACCTTCTTCCCCGGGGCAGGGAACTGAAACTGCGGCGATTGGAGCGCTATGGCAATGAAGTGGAGGAGGTGACTGCCGGTGACAGGGCATCACTGAATCTTTCAGGTGTATCCCGTGAGGAGACTGCCAGAGGCATGCTGGTTTCTGACCGTCTTCTGCGCTCATCAATGCTTCTGGATGCAAACTTCAACCTTTTTGAATCTGGGAAAACTCTCAAGTTGTGGTCACGAGCCGTTTTTCTCCTGGGGACTTTCGAGTCACAGGCCAGAATTCATCTTCTTGATAAGCAATCGATTCGTGCGGGGGAATGTGCTATAGTCCAGATTCATCTTGAAGAACCCTGTACTGCTCAGATCGGGGATCGTTTTGTGCTGCGTAGTTCATCGTGTGATACTACTCTGGGCGGAGGAGAGATAATCGATGCCTCGCCGCTTCATCACAGAAGACGTTCTTCACAACTGATTGAGAGATTGAAGAAACTTTCAACCGGGAAATTACCGGAACTGATTACTTCTGAAGTGAAGAAAAACCCGGGTGGAATCTCTCTGAAATCTCTTGTGGAGCGGTTGAATATCTCTTCCGCAGAGATTGTTTCAACTGAACTCTCATGTGTTATCCGTCTTCAGGGGGAAAAAGATCTCTATCTGATTGACGAAGCTGATCTCGATAGTACCTGCAGCAGGATTATCAGGGGAATTGCTGATTATCACAAAAAGAACCCGCTCGCTTCCTCAGGACCTGCTCTTGAGGAACTCCAGGGGATACTCCCTGTTTGTCAAGGCCAGGATGGGAAAGATATTCTTGGGGCAATTCTGGCGCGGATGGTTAACCAGAAGAAATTAAGAAAAGAGGGACATCGGTGGAGCCTTCATGGTCATCATGCAGCATCAGGGCTTTATGTCCGGGAGATCGATATTGTAGAGAGATTCTTTAAAGACTGTGGTCTGAAAACGCCTCTTCTTTCGGAACTCGAGCTGCATGCCAGGAGAAATGGTCTGGATAATCATCTGCTCAGACAGATTATTCAACATCTGATTTCAGCCGGTTTATTATATAAAGCGGAATCGGATCTTATCCACTCCTCGATTGTAGATTCCTCACGGATTACTCTGTTGCGCAAACTTAAAGAGACCCCGGAAGGTCTCACTGTGGCTGCATTCAGAGATCTGATAAGTGCAAACCGCAAGCTCTGTCTTCTCCTGTTATCAATTTACGACAAGGAAGGAGTGACTGAGAGAAGAGGGGATATGAGGGTTATTACAAAAAAAGGAATAGAGGTACTTGATTCAACTCCTTAAAGCTTCCAGAAAAGCCTTTGCCTCATTACATTCTTTCCCTGGTCGCTGACATCCCTCATTCAGGAATCTGCTGTACGCTTCGATCATGCTGGCCCTGCTTGTTTCATCCTGTAACGCCTCAAAGCGACGTTTGTAAAACTGTGCCCTTCTTAACAGAATCTCTGCCCTGGGCTGTCTCCATATTATAGAAGGCGCAAGAATCGCTTTTTCCATGTAGTGTGCCGCAGTGCTGAAATCAGGCGCTAATTCATAAGCAAGGGAGACATCAGAGTAGAAACGTACATCATTTACATCGTATTTGCTGCTCAATTCGATTATTTCACGGATATATCTGGCATGATAGAAGGCATCTGCCAGGAGCACTACTGCACTGTCCCGTGTAGCCCCGGTCAGATTATCGAGCCCTGTGGAGTTGATACTCACTATCACAGCCGTATAGTTTTTCTCCTTAAATGCGTCAATTGCCTCCTGAAGAACAGACCTGGGCTGTTCCTGGTTCACAGATGGTAAACTGGTCTTTATTGCCGGGATGGCTGCTTTAGTCTTTTGACTGACTTCCTTCAGTGGCGGCTCGATTGAATCTATCACTGATACTGTCGCGCTGTCACTCATTTTTCCGATCAGAGCCGCAGACTCATCTTGTTTACTTTCCGGAGAGTGGAAAAATCGAAAAGCAAAATACCCGACAGCTATCAGAGCTATTACTGCCAGAGATACTGGAATGTACCTGTGTACAGGATGCTGTGGAAGATTTATTGTGGGGATGCAGATTGTAGCATCGAAGTCATCCGGGTTATCCATAAACCTTCTGATCAGTTCCTGAGGGGAAAGAAAGGCAATTTCGGAAAGCGCACTGTCTATGTCACGACGAAGAGATTCATGTGTATCGTACCTGTTTTCCCTGTCAAACATCAGGCATTTATCAACAATCTTATAGACTTTTTCAGGCAATCCACCGGCCAGTTCGCTGATTGGAGTCATTTCACCGGACATCTTTGAGGAGATCATCGATTCCAGTTCACCTTTGAATGGTCTTACTCCGCATAGCATCTCGTAAAGAATAATACCCAGGGTATAGATATCGCTTCTGCAGTCTACCTTCTGCTGGTCGTGCTGTTCCGGACTCATGTAATACGGAGTACCATAATCGAGCCTGTATCGCTCCTCTCCAAGCTGTGCCAGTCCGAAGTCCATCACTTTCAGAATTCCATCCCCGGTCAGAAGGAGATTTTCCGGCTTAAGGTCAAGATGAACCAGTTTTTCCGAGGAATTGCCCCAGATGGAGAAGGATTTTCCGTATGCATAATCAAGGGCTGAGGCGATCACGGAAATTATAGAAAGGCATACAGCAGGAGGAAGCGAGGGATATTCATTGAGAATTGCCCTGAGAGATTTTCCGTCGATGTATTCCATCTGAATAAACGGTAATCTGCCGTCCCAGATACCTCCGCCATGGACTTTGATGATGTTTGGATGATCGAGTCTGGCGGTTACCTTTGCCTCCACCTCAAACTGCTTCCTCAGGATCTCGTCAGCACCGGGTTTGAGCACCTTGATTGCGCGTTCCATCTCGATGTCGACTTCAAAACCCTTATAGACGATCCCGATACCGCCTTCACCCAGAATGGAGGTGATTCTGCAGTTACCGATTATTTCACCGAGCCGGGGCAGAGATGATGTGTCGGATATTCCGGTGTTCAGGAGGCTTTTTCCCTGATCAGATTCTTTATCAATCAATGCAAATTCCTTGTTCTCTAAGGTTAATTAATATAATTTCACTACTCAGCCTTGAAAATGAGAATTACTCCTATTCCAGAAGAACTTTTTAGAATGAGCGTAAAAAAACTATTCTCCGGATTTATATTTCTATTTATATCATTTATCCTGAATTATTCAACACAGGTAAATGGGCAGGATGCTGACAAATGGCAGAGCGTGGAACCAGAGATTATTGATCGAAAAATACTGGTGACACAGCACTATGATAAAAAGCTATATTCTGTTTTACCAGACACATTGCGCTCACTGTCGGGTATCAGAAGTCAGACCTGGATCGTGCTTAATAAAGTGGTTGTTCCACAGGGAACAGGTCTGAAAGTTCCACAGGGGATAAAGATATTCTTTGAACCCGGTGCATCGATGCTTATTGAAGGTGCTGTGGAAATCACCGGTACAACCGAATCTCCCGCTCTTCTTTCGATAATTGATATCAATGAAATGTACATTGCTCCAAGGACCACACGGATCCTCTGGAAAGGTATCAAAGTAGGAAAAACAGGAAAGCTTACTCTTAAAAACGTTAAAATTTCAGGTTCAGAAACCGGCATTTCCTCGGAGGGAATCTGTGATTCGATGGTTATAGAAAACGTTACCTTTTCAGATCCGGGGAATGTTTCTGTAAAGTATTCAGATTTATCGGCACAAGTATTTCCCGACACTCCGTTTACTCTTATTTGCCCTAAACCATGGGTAAGGCGAATGGAGCAGAAAGGATACAGAACAGGTTCGAACTGGTTTTTTGGTCAGACCGCGGTTTTGGCTGCAGCAGGTGTGATTTTTACTGTTGCAGGGTATTCTGTTGATCAGAAGGTTAAGGTAAGCAGCACTCATGCTGAGGCTCAGGGGTACAGCAACAGAGCTACTGTGCTTTACAATATTTCCAAAGGTTGTTATATCGGAGCCGGAATAACTTTAGCACCGGCTGTAGTCTTTAAAGTCCTCTCAAACAAAAAATCAGATCCGGGAGACAAACGATGATGATGAAATCAAGAAAAACAGGCTTTCTTATCTTCTCAGCATTCCTGATGTTTTTTACGATCTGCCAGAGGGTAGAGTCGCCTCTTCTAAGCGACTATAACGGCTATTATTCTATTGAGGCACAGTGGATCTCACCACAGGATACCTTTCCGGTTCTTGCCCCATGTACTCTTATGTACATTACAGACAAAGACACATTTGCCTCAATTGATTTTCAGACTGAACCCGGGAATCGTTTCGATACATCCTTTCTCCGGGAAACATTCAATGATTCACAGATGGTAGTGGTGTTCACCGCGCCGTTCAAAGGATCGGTTCGGTTGATCGGTACCAGACCTAACGAACTGAAAGATACATGCACTCTTCCTGTAATTGTTAAAAACCAGTTCAGGCTCAGCGGAGAGACAACCGCAATCGCAGGCAGCTCAGTATCTGTCAGCATCTCATCTGTAGCTGGCAGGGCATTGACAGTTGAATGGTATGCCGGTAACAGATTCGCAGCCCGGACAGAAGGAAAAGAAACATTAAGCTTAAAATGTGATACGGCAGGAACACTGGATGTTTATGCGGTGGTTAAAGATTCTCTGGGGAACTCAATTAACACTGATACCATGGAAATTCTGTTTCTTTCCAGACCGCCAAAGGCATCATTTCCCCTGAAGACCTTAACAGTGCCTGCAGGACAGAGTTTTACTTTCACTGTTCAGAAATCAGACTGTGATTCATTGCACTGGATAATAAAGCAGCAGAACCGGAAGATAAGCACCATCGATGCGCTGACATTTACATTTACTGATCCGGGAATTGACACAGTAATTCTCAGGGGATCAAACAAGTATGGAATGCTGAGTGATCCTGAAACATTATTTGTAAATATCTCAGCATTTGAATACGGACTGAAGCCTGTTGCAGGAAAATTTCCTGATACTATTATGGTTGGTAAATGGGCGAAGTGGGAGATAGAAGCAGTTCGCGGCAAAAAGGCCCTGAAAGACACCGGCATCTCCTATTTCTGGAATGTAATTCCTGACAGTATCTTTGATTCAATCAAAACCAGTATCAGTTCCAACACTCTTGAACTGTTTTTCAACGATTCACAACCCCCGTTTACAATCCTGGTTTCAGCTTTGGTGGGGACAGATTCCACCTACAGCATTCAGAAATCTGTCTATATAAGAAAATTCCGTCCTTACTGTACTTTTATAACTGGTGACACGACGATCTCTATGAGTCGGGATCTGCAGCTTTCAGTGCGTGCAGGTGACAGTAATGACAGTGGTGTGATAAAAGACATTTTTTACAGGATATCAGATGATGACTCGGCATACAGTACTGGAGGGGTGAAGAAGTGGTCTGTCAGATTTCTTACCCCCGGTAAAAAAGTCATCAAGGCCTGGGCCGTTGACAATGATGGGTTTATATCGGATACAGCCTCAATTTACGTTGATGTATATGCTGATGGACCGTATTTTATTCGTCCCTTGATTGATACAACAGTCTATATAAAAGATACTGTGAAGATTCTTGTTCCGGCTGTTGACGGAGACGGCTCTTCTCCAGTAGCAGAATATCTCTGGGATTTTGATGATGACGGGGTTTGGGACCGCACAACAGATCAGGGCCTGTTTGATTCAGCTTTCAGTGATACAGGTGTAAACCGGATTACAGTAGGATGCAGAAGTGAAAACGGAGATACTGCCCATGTTCTTGCTGAAGTAAAAATCAAGGTTATCCCGGGAAGTCCACAGGTCAAGTCTGTGAGTTTCTCTCCGAAGGTCGTTTATGTCGGGGATCCTGTTACTGTCCGCGTTAAAGCGGCAGATTCCAATGGTGTAGTAAAACAGGTTGCGATCGGGATTGATGGAGTGATGGATAATGTCTTCCAGGTAAAAGCAAACCAATCAATAGATACCAGTTTTAATATTGAAATCTCTGAAATCGGGAAATTCGCGATTAAAGCAGCGGTAATCGATGAGGATGGACAGAAATCAGAATATGTTTTTGCCTCTGATTCTATAAATGTGTCATCCGGGGTACCGGTTGTGGAATCTGTCAAACCGGACACATGCTGGATATATGATGATACCACATACCACATCACAGCCTTCGATGTCAACGGGGATATTTCCGGCTATTATATCCAATGGGAAGAGGGATCGTTCCAATATTCTGAAGATTCTACTTTCAATCACAGTTTCAGTACTGAAGGACTGAAAAATGTACGCGTGTACGTAGTAGATGATGAGGAACAGGTATCCGATACTGTTACATTTTCAATTCTTGTACTTTCCGGAAAACCTTCAATCAAACACAGTTTTCCAGATTCAGTCTGGTACATGGATACGGTTCAATATGAATTGACCGGAACGGATCAAAACGGATTAATCAAAAGATTTGCTGTTTCATGGGAAGATGGTGAACCATTTGAGTTTAAAAAGAGTAATCTGTTCAGCCATTCTTATTTAACACCGGGGATGAAAGAGGTAAAGGCTTTTGTGCTCGACGACGATTCACTCTCTTCCGATACCCTCATCCACAATGTGTATGTGAGACTCGGATTACCCTCTTTTAAGTCTATTGCCATGAACAGGCCCGATTCAGAAGTTTACATTTTGGATAATATTCGTTTTACTGTCAAGGGCTCAGATCCCAACGATTTTATCGACAGCATCTATCTTTCAACAGATGGCGATACCATTTTTGAACGCAAGATAAAAGCAATCAGTGACAGTGCGGTTTTTCCTGACATTTACTTTTCGAAGGCAGACAGCGGATCGAGAGAACTTCTTTTCAGAATTAAAGACAATGACGGACTTGTTAAAGACACTGCTCTGACACTCACAGTGAAATCAGGAGCCCCTGTGATAGATTCTATTGTTCCTGGCAGTGTCTGGATTGGTGGCACAAACTCATTTACGATCTACTATACAGACAAGAATGGTTCGGTAGATACATTTGCAATCGATTGGAACAACAGCGGAAAATGGGAGGGGAAGGGAGTCAACATCTTCTCACATCGATATGATACAAGCGAAGCAGGAACACAGACTGTAAAAGTGAAAGTCAGGGATGATGATTCTCTGTGGACAACAAAGAGTTTTCAAATAACTGTGAGATTGGGAAGACCGCTTATTAAAGCCGGACCTGATAACAGCACTCAGCAATGGAAAAAAGGTGAAAACTTTGATACTCTTAATGCGGTCTTTAAAGACATCGATCTGATTTACATGGTGAATGGTATTGACTCGAACGGGACTATTGTAGAATATGAATGGTACCGGGGTGAATACGATGGTACCTACAATTACAAAACTGATGTTCCGGAACTGAAAGAATTTTTTACACTGAATATGGCTTCCTTTGTGACTGTACGTGGACGGGATGATGACAGTCTCTGGTCTAATCTGTTTAGCTTTTATATACTGCCGGATTCATTCCCTCCAGCTCCTGAGGTAATCGTTCCGCTTTCACAGCCAGGCATGCCTGATGTAAAGATCCAATGGAGAAAACTGGACAAAGTGGATGATTCACTTACCTGTTTTGCCATCCTGGCAGGTAAATCGATAAATGCAATTAATGATACATTGATTCCCTTTACTCAGGCAAAGAGCCCTGACTTTGGCAAGAGTGGGGAATGGCTCATATACCAGTTCGACCCTCAGTCGAAAAACTATAATGGAACCTTCTATTGCAAGGTGGTAGCAAGAGATCGCCATGGTTCCACTTCAGAGAGCAATATAGTAGTGCTTCTTTATCCATATTAATTTGAATTTTTTTTTTTTCATAGCAGAATAATCTTAAATGGGATTATTCTGCTATTCTGCAAATACGCTACCCTGAAACCAGGTCCTGCAATTGCACTATATCCTTTTTGTGACAACGCCTTCAGGGTACTGTTTATGATAAAGATCGGATATGCCTGCATTAACACGCTTTTGCCATCTTCGGCCAGGACCTTCCGACTGGCAAATTATTCCGAAAAGAGAATGCTTGAAGTTTCCAGGGAGAATATCTCTGCACTGAGAGCGATTCTTGAGTGGAACAGGGATCAAGGGATTTCACTTTTCCGTATAACCTCAAATCTGATCCCCTTTGGCTCAAGTACCATCAATTCAGGGGTCTGGCAAAGGGAGCTTGCTGATGAGTTCCGGGAGATAGGCAGCTTTATTCGTGCAAACAAGATGCGTGTTTCAATGCATCCGGGGCAGTATACAGTTCTTAACACCCCAAATCCTGATTTTTATGAGAATTCTATTCGTGATCTTTACTACCATAACAGAATACTTGAACTGATGGAGCTTCCATCGGAGCACATTATAATAATCCATGGCGGAGGAGCCTATAAAGACAAGGAAAAATCCCTTCATGTATTGGAGAATCGCATATCCTCCTTACCATGTGAGATCCGCAGGAGGCTCGCACTGGAAAATGACGAGCATATCTTTACTGCTGAAGATATCTACAATGTATGTATCAGGACTGATGTCTCAGGTATTTTTGACGTATACCATCATTCCCTGAACCCGGGTTTTCAGGGAATGAGTGACCGGGAGGTTATTCTGCTCTATAAGGGAACCTGGAGAAACTGTCGTCAGAAGATCCATTATTCCGATCAGGAACCATCAAAGCCATCAGGAACCCACTCTACATCGGTCAATCTCAGTACGTTTGGCAGGTTTTATAAAACCATAAGAGATCTGGATTTGGATATAATGCTTGAAGTCAAGGATAAACAGGAATCTCTGTTGAAGATCAGGAAGAGATACCGTGAGATACGGTGAAAGAAAAATTTACAAATTAGTAATGTGGATTCTACAGGTGGTTTTGCATATCCCTCTGTGAAGTTTCCTTGAGCCGGGTTATGACCTGAGTGTATTTGATATGAATC
This sequence comes from Fibrobacter sp., assembly GCA_012523595.1. NCBI lineage: Bacteria > Pseudomonadati > Fibrobacterota > Fibrobacteria > Fibrobacterales > Fibrobacteraceae > Fibrobacter > Fibrobacter sp. Next base: position 16,625 of record JAAYIG010000097.1, on the reverse strand, counting down.
ATATTTTTGTCGTAATCATAGAATTGCTCAAGCATCTCCTGCTGCTCATGTTCAGATAAATAGGTCAGAGATGCGGGAAAGAAAGAATTATCCTCTTTCCAGACATGGCCGGGGTAAAACTTCACCAGATTATCCATCTTCTCTACTATAGGCATCAGGAGTTCATGGTTCCCCTTTACATATCTGGTCTTGTATTCGAAAATCTGATCTGTAAGCTCTCTTACATAAACATGGTCCCGTATCAGTTCCTCCATCATGAGGCGATCTTCTTTCCTGAGGTCACGATCTTCGAGAGTGGAGAAAAGGATCTGCTCCTCTTTACCGTGATGGGTCCTGTCTGCATACATTTTGATAAAATCCACCGCAGTATCGATAAAGACTGGATTAACCCGTTTCTGTTGTTTGATAAACAGAGTTTCCTGATGGATAAGAGTGAGGAGTTTTTCGATAAGACGATGCTCTTTTCTTAACGGGCCTGAGGGATTCATAATAGTGTCCCTGAAAGATTTAGAGGTTTTTTATTTATATGTAAAAAGCAAAGGTATTGCCAATCAGCACCGAGTATTTGTTCTTCAGATCGGGGGCGGAATCGGTTTGGTATCGAATGTTTTTTATCCGATTTTCTCCGGGGTGAGTGTAGAGGGGACTCTGTGCCCCCTCAGAAAGCGACTTATAATAATTACTCTGATATTGGAAAATAGATCTCTGTTTTAAGCTCCTCTTCCGGTGTGTTTTCAGGGGAATTAAGATACACCTCGTACATCCATTCCGTGGTTTTGATCTCTTTTTCCTTAATAAATGCCATAACTTTGTTATAGGTATTTTCCAAGGTTGAGTAGGGACCTTTATGGAGAGCATAAACAACTTTGCCTCCCGGTATTACCCTGAATTTGATCCGTCCCTCTCCGCTGTCATCCTGATCGATCGTCCATCCGATCTCAATGTCAAGATTTTCCATATCGGTATTATGGTACAGAGCAAAAGCCCTCCCGGATAAATTTATCCCTTTACGGCCCATGTAGGCCATGATCTCCCCGTAGGCTTCTCCGAACACCCGGGGGAGCTCCGATGCCCTGGTTGTCAGCCGTACAACAAGCGCTTTCTGATCAACAGTGTTCCTTATTTCCATCATTGCCTCCTTACAGCAAAAAAAATGAAAGTGGGTAGTTAGCATTAATATACTGTTCAAATGAACAGTATACAAGATTTTTATTTGTTTGTGAATTTCTGTGCAGGACGGTAAAGAAGCAAATTCCGGGACAGAAATAATAATTCACCTGTTAATTCTCAGATTCTCTGGAGCAATTACCCGCTGTCCCCCGATAGGCTACGAAAAATGCATGTACCTCCTGAACCAGCAGGGAATTTTATATTATAATAGAGGAAAATGTGAGGAGTCGCCCGCATGATCTCAATCTTTGACTACACCGATTATCGGTTGTTTCTGAGGGACTACTATACAGAGCAGAAAATGCTCAATCCATCCTTCTCTTATCAGGCTCTTGCCGACAGGGCTGGTCTTAAATCCAAAACATATCTTCATAAGGTAATCACCGGCAAAAAGAATCTGGCAAAAAGCAGTGTCCTCAAGGTGGCAAAAGCCATTAAATTAAAATACAGGGAAACAGAATATCTCAATGCTCTGGTCGATTTCAATAATGCCAAAACCATTAGGGAAAAAGAGTACTATTTTACAAAAGTAAAAGAACTTTCACCTGCTGTTCAGGGACAACTTGTTCTCAAGAGCCAGTTTGAGTATTTTTCCAAATGGTATTTTGTGGCGATAAGAGAGCTTGTTACCATGTTCGATTTCAAGGATAATTTCAGACTGCTTGCCAGAACTGTGGAACCACCAATTACTCCTGAACAGGCCGAGGAAGCGGTAAAGATATTGTGTGATCTGGGCCTGATAAAAAAACTGCCCTCCGGACGATATCGTCAGACTGATTCTGCCCTCAGGACAGATTCCGATACGATTCCTTTTGCTGTGCAGCTTTTCCAGAAAAAATGCCTCGAACTGGCTTCAAGATCTATTGAGAAGCACACCCGTGATATCCGTGATATCTCTACACTGACCGTAGGGATTTCATCTTCCGGATTTGATCAGATCCGCCAGGAGATTGCTGCGTTCCGCAGACGACTGGTGGAGATAGTTAAAGCAGACAATCCCTCTGACCGGGTGTACCAGATTAATTTTCAGATGTTTCCTGTTTCGAAGGTTCAAAAAGAGGATTAGAATTGAAGAGTGCAGTATACAGCCTGGTATTGATTTCTGCTCTTCTGTTTTTTAACTGCAGCAGAATGGATCTAAGTGGCGGTTCCACTGAAACAGTTAACGCCAGGGTCTCTGCTAAAGTTATCCTCCCCGACAGTTCTCCTGCTCTTGGCGCCGCGGTCAGGCTTATTCCATCGGGACAAAACCCCCTCGATCCAGATGGCCAGATTTACAGAGATACAACAGATCAGAGCGGCTTTTTCAGTATAGAACTTGACCAGAATACTCCGGTTGACGGCTATTATAATCTCCTGGTTTCCGGAACCGATAAATACCACTTTACAGACTCCATGCTTATAAAGCCAGAATCCGATATTGAGCTTGAAGCCCTGGTTCTTAAAGACCCCGGTTCCCTGAGCGGTGCAATAACACTTGAGGATGGGACGATTCCTGATACGGCATATGCTGTCCTCCTTGGGACAGACATAAGTACAGAAATCATATCCGGGAAATTTACTTTTAATAGTATACCTGAAGGAAATTACACCCTGAAAATAGTCTCAGAAAAGTCCGGCTACGCCTCATCAGACCTGCCGGTAAACATCACCTCTTTAAATTCCGATACACTCGATGAAACAATTACAGTCCCGTTTGCCCGGGTGCTTCTGGAAAATTTCGATGATGGTGATATATTCCTGTTGAACAACAGAGCAGATCTGAATGAAGGATGGAACAGTTTCTGGTACGCATTCAACGAGAAAGATCTCGAAGAACTCTCTGTGGTATTCCCGGCGGGGATTATCGAACAGGACAATCTTCCTCTTGCTATTACAACCGAGGGAGCATATTCCGGTAAATCCTTCCATATGAAAGTAATCCTGGCCAACAGGAACAGTCCCTTTGCCGGTCTGGGAGCAAGTATTACTCCTGACCGGAACAGATATGCCGATCTTTCCAACATGATTTCTGTTTCCTTTTTCCTGAAAGGTAAAGGAAGGATCAGATTCGCCTTTTTTGCCGCAGCGCTGAACCGTTACCCTGAAAATCAGAGGTGGGGAACGTGGGGAAAGTATATCGAATGTACAGAACAGTGGCAGGAACACACCATCTACCCCTCTGAACTTTTTCCTCAGGAATACTCTCCCCAGGCGGAAGATAACCTTCAGTGGAGCGAAGTGTGCGATTCAACTGAAGGATTTCAGTTTGTGACAAGCGGAAGCGCCGGAGACACACTGGAGCTCTTTCTGGATGAGATCTGGCTCAAAGGTGTCGGGTTGGACGATCTGTATTGAGGCTTTTTATTCCACTATTGAATATGTTTTACGTATGTGCTTTTTGCTGAACGCCTCAAAATGCCACCATTCGATGGGGATTGGGTAAAAGCCTGCGTCAGTCATAACTTTACGCAGTAATAGGCGGTTATTTATCTGATCTCTTGTAAGTGCACCGCTCTTTAAGTACTCCTGTTCTAAACGCACCTGAGCTAAAGGACCGAAATGGTCGACAGGTGTGCCCATATCGAGCCTTTTACCGCTTGCGTCTGCGATTGTTATATCCACTGCGCATCCGTAATTATGCATCGACCCCCACTCCGGATTTGCCACATAGTGGCGCATGGGTGTGTTCTTGACTATATCCCACATGATTCTCTGGATATGCCTCGGGCGTAAACCATCGAGAACTAGCAGCGATAATTGTGGATCGATCTCTTTGAGGAGCCTGTTTGCCCTTGCGAGTTTCCCGGCCGCTTCCGGTCTGAGATAACACTTTTTCAGCTCACCATAAACTGCTTTACCCATGAAATTGGCGGTATCGGCATATTTGAGCTCTACCATAATTGTTGAATCTATGCTCTGTACATCAACAAACCCCTCACGAAGAAGTGTCCTCTCCAGGTCTGTAATCTGTCCTGCGGTGTTAATAGAAAGGAGAAAGAGGAGAAAGACAGCCGGAATTAGAATGAATCTGTTAAACAGGATGGATAAAAAAATCTCAGCGGGTTTTTCTTCTTTGTTTTGAGAGCCAGTAAAGGCCTGCGTTGTAGATGACATCATGTTTACCGTCGAAAATTTTAAGGGTAACTGTTTTTGAAACTTTTTCAAATAACAGTCTCAGACCTGCATCTGTATAGAGACTGTCGGGAAACTCTCCCCTCAGGTGGCGTGGAAGTCTGCGGTATTTATCTATAAACTTCATGTCATCTGCGGAGATATGATCTGCGGAGTCTGCCAGGTCATTAAAAGCCTGTATGGAATGGCTTGGAGGCACAAATCCGTCTTTGACACCCGTAGCGATATAAACCGGAATACCCGCGTCTCTGGCATTTTTCAGGTAAGAGCTGACACTCCTTTTGAGACATTCTGTATATGCTTTACTTCCCGGCAGAGGCTCTCCACCACAGGAGTTCGTTATGTGTCTGGAATAATTGTGTCTGGCGCGGCGGGTTGTTCCATACCACTGTACCAGATCATAAACCGGAACCCAGGCCGCGGCAGCGGAAAAAAGATGCGGAAACCGTCCTACCATCATCAGTGTGGCCATTCCTCCGCCGGAAAAACCGGTCACATAGATACGCGATAAGTCAATCTCCGCGTTTTTCTTTGCGTACTCCAGAGCATCAAGGATATCTTTTACCGCGTATTCCGACAGTGTCGATTTAGGGTTTGTAAAAGCGCCCCTGTAATCCGGATGAATAAGTACCCAGTCATTTTTAATTGCCCAGATCCCGTATGGAATGCTGAAGTGCTGGGAGTAGTCCTCACTCCAGGAGTGGAGTGCCAGAAGAAGTGGCTTTTTATGTTTGGAACCGGAATTGTAGAACAGTGCCTTTTGCGCTGTGCTGTCAAGTGATGAGGTAATAGTGACTGTGCGGACCTCGGGTGCTGCTCTTTTCCATGCGGAGAACCTGTGAATTTTGTTGATACGTGATTTTGCTATCCGATAAAAAGTCTTGTAATCGTAGTCGTCGATAAAAAAGATCTTTGGAGTCTCCGGTAATGAGATCTGAAACAAACCTGAAAACAGAATCGCAAGTGCAATATATGCTTTGTTAATCATGGTATTGAACATTTCAGTACTGGAATGAGTCTAAGAATCTGAGTGATTAAAAGAGATACGGTAAAAACCGCCAGTGTAAAGACAGGAATTCCGATTGCCGGGGTGAGAGATCTCTCCGAGAATGTAAACCCAAGCAATCCCTGTTTGAAAACAGCGATTACAAAGGCATGCACAAAGTAGACACCTGGTACACAGGCGGCTGTTACGGCAATGGGGGATTTAGTGCTGGAAAGCAGCGGGAATGGGATACTCTTTACTATGAGATAAACCGAAACGGACATGGCAAGTACGTTTACTGTGTAGTATTCGTAAAGAAGTTCTGAAATGCTTTCGTTTCCGGTTTTAAGTGATAAATAGTAGGTTCCAAAGGTGGTAATCAGAAAACCGATTGCATAGAGGAGGAAGAAAACCGGCATGAGTGCAGCTTTGGGTTTTGTATCTCTCAGGAAATAGCCAAGAAAGAAGTACCCGCTGAATTTTAAAACGGAGACTGTTTCCACCGGGAAAAAGAAGGTATGAAATTTACAGCAGTTCTGAAGCATGGGGAGAAGGGATGCGGTAATAAACCAGAGAAAAAGAAGATAAGACTGGTTTTTCCTGCTTGCACCTTTAACGTAGGCACCAAGCACAGGGGCGATGATGTAGAGTCCAATCAGCACGTAGATAAACCACAGGTGATAATAGATTGGCTCCTCGAGGAGCATAGCAGGGAAATTGAGCCATTTGAGGTTTTCTCCTTTGTGGATTCTCCAGAGGAAATAGAGTGCACTCCAGATTATGAATGGCACTACGATTTTTTGTGAGCGTTTCAGGAAAAATTGTCCCGGGGAAGGTGATCCTGCTTTTTCAATTATGAAGGCGCCACTGACCATGAAAAAGACAGGGACACACCACCTTACCATGGAATCGTAAATATTGGCCAGCCACCAGCTTTTTCCTCCTAAAGGTTCACTTACCAGCATCGGTGCTGAACAGTGTATAAGGATGACACCCAGAATGGAGATAATTTTTAGAATATCTGGCCAGAGGAGTCTTCCGTTTTTCATGAGGTATCCCGGGGTAGTGGAGAGCGAAAGGTGTGCCGGATCGAGTAGAATTTAGTCCTCTGCGGGAAGGACGACGATACGACAACACGACAGCATGACAGGTCCTGCGGGATGAATTATTGGCTTAAACGATTAACAAAAGGGACGGACTATCTTTTTGCTTTTAAGGGTACGATAGCCTTTTCCTTATCGATAAGATGGATTCGTATATATCTTTTGATTGTTCTTGTCCTTAAGGTTTCCAGTGCATGCTTTAATGCTGTTTCTTTTCCGTGCTACTGAATAATATTTGATTGTTCATCTCTTTCTTGTTATATTTCAATTGAACACTTATTCAAGTGATGAATCGAAATTCTTTCGGAGGCATTATGCGTAAGGTCAGCAAAAAATCAAATCTCTGTGATTCAAAGATTATCCACCAGGATATTGTGCGCAAAGTAAAAAAAGAACTGCCTCCTTCGGAAAACATTCTGGAAGCCGCGGATTTTTTCAGTGTTTTAGGGGACAGTACCAGGATGGGCATACTTTATGTATTGAGTAAGAGTGAAATGTGCGGCTGTGATATAAGTGCACTGCTTAACATGACCCAATCTGCAGTCTCTCACCAGTTGCGTGTCCTCAAACAGGCTCGTCTTGTGAGTTATCGCAGGGTGGGGAAGATAGTGTATTTCAGGCTTGCAGATAAGCATGTAGAGAGCATAATGAAATTAGGGATGGAGCATGTAACAGAATAGGTTAATGCAAAGATGATGAAAAGGTACAATGTTACTGGCCTGGACTGTCCTGACTGTGCAACCAGAATCGAAGATCACCTCAGGAATATTTCTTCTGTAAAAGAGGTCTCATTAGACTACGCTTCTCTTTCTCTGCATATCGATACAGACGATATAGAAAAGGTACGTCGTGAGATAAAGAAAATCGAACCTGAAGTCGACATATCAGTTCCGGAACCTCTTTCAGCAGTGAAAGCCGAATTTGATCCAAAGAGGGAGATTGTCACAATCTCTGTAGCGATGCTGCTGTTTTTAATCCTGCTTTTTTTTGAAGGCTCTTTTCACAGGCGTTCCTGGGGTTTTATAGAGTATGCTGTAGCACTGAGTGCATACTTTCTGGCCGGCTACAATGTTTTAAGGGGTGCTTTGCGCACAATAAGCAAGGGAATCATTTTCGATGAAAATGTGCTGATGACAATTGCTACAGCTGGGGCTTTTGGAATTCATGCTGTTTCCGAGGCCGTAGGGGTGATGATTTTCTTTAAAATCGGTGAGTTTATGCAGAACCTGGCGGTTTCCCGATCCCGTAAATCTATTACAGCACTGCTTCAGGTCAAGCCGGAGTATGCGATGCTTAAAAGCAGGGATGGTTCCAGGAGAGTATCACCCGATAAGGTGCTTCCTGGAGAGATAATTCTGGTAAGAGCCGGGGAGAGAATTCCTCTGGACGGGGAAGTTCTGGAGGGATCATCGCTTGTAAATACTGCTGCTCTTACAGGAGAACCTGTTCCATCAACTGTCAAACCGGGTGATGTGGTGCTGGCTGGTGAAATTAATGTAAGTGCGTTGCTTACAATAAAGGTAACCAAAGCCTTCGCCGACTCATCAATTGCCAAAATTCTCGATCTGGTCGAAAATGCCAATGCCAAGAAAACCCGTACTGAGCAGTTTATAACCAGATTTGCGCGTTATTACACTCCTGTGGTTTTCTTTCTCTCGTTGTGTATTGCGCTGATACCTCCTTTATTTATTTCGGGGCAGACATTCAGCACATGGATTTACAGAGCACTTGTGCTTCTGGTGATCTCCTGTCCATGTGCGCTTGTCATTTCGATTCCCCTTGGTTACTTTGGTGGTATCGGTGGCGCTTCCAGAAGGGGAATACTTGTCAAAGGATCGACTTTTATCGATGCTTTGGCTGATGTAAAGACTGTGGTTTTTGATAAAACCGGTACACTTACCAAAGGAATATTTAAAGTAAAACAAACGGTAGCCCGTAACGGGCATACTCCCTCGCAGGTGCTTGAATTTGCGGCGATTGCAGAGACCTTTTCCCGGCATCCGATTGCCGGATCTATAATTGAGGCTGCAGGTCGCAGTCGGGATTCCATATCAGGTGAGGTTCTTGACCATCAGGAGATATCCGGTTTCGGGGTGAAGGTACGTACTGCCACCCATGCCATAATGGCAGGCAATGATGCGCTTCTACACAGAGAGGGAATAAGGCATGACTGCTGTGATGTGGAGGGTACAGTTGTACATGTGGTAATTGACGGAACCTATGCAGGATACATAGTAATAGGTGATGAACTCAAGGAAGACTCTGTTATAGCTGTGGAAATGCTGAGGAAAGCCGGTGTGCATACAGTGTCGATGTTAACAGGAGATAATAAGGCTTCTGCCGGAAAGGTAGCACAGGAGGTTGATCTCGATTCGTTTTACCCGGGGCTTCTTCCTGAGGAGAAAGTGTTGCGTTTTGAGGAGATATCGTCCAGTAAGACACATCGTGGGAAAGTGGCCTTTGTGGGTGATGGGATAAATGATGCTCCGGTTATTGCACGGGCCGATGTGGGAATAGCGATGGGAGCGCTGGGTTCCGATGCTGCGATAGAGACCGCGGATGTGGTACTTATGACCGATCATCCTTCAAAAGTCGCGCAGGCCATAGAATCCGGAAAACGCACTAGAGCTATTGTGTGGCAGAATATTATCTTTGCCTTGACAGTAAAAGTGATGTTTATTGGTTTTGGAGCAGTGGGCCTGGCGGGAATGTGGGAGGCGGTTTTTGCGGATATGGGAATGGCACTGATTGCGGTACTTAATTCATCCAGAGCATTAAGGGTATCGGAAAAAACTGAGTAAACTGAAAATACCTTGCAGAAAGCATCTGCATAATTGATTTTAGAAAATCTGAGAAGTTTGCAGAATGTAAATTTGTCAACAGTTTTCTGTGGAGGAGACAATTGAAAATGGGATTTCTTTTTTCTGGAATTTTCTGGGGTGTGGTACTGATTCTTGTCGGTGTTTCGCTTATAATCCGTATAGTATTCAATATCCACATTCCTGTATTCCGTATCGTCCTCGCTCTTATTCTGATCTATCTTGGATTACAGGTCCTTCTGGGAGGAACCTGGACAAGGAGTGGAAGCAGTTCTGTGATTTTCCAAAGCGGTGATCTAAAGATCACCGGGGAGAGCCATAAATACAGCGTGGTTTTCGGATCTTCCCGTATAGATGCATCGATGCCATTGGCAAAGGGAAATGATAAGCTGGAAATAAACACCATTTTCGGCTCCAGTGTGCTCGAGATCCCATCCGATATACCGGTACTTATCAAGGTAAGCGCAGCCTTTTCGGGCGCGAGGATGCCTGATGGGAATTTTGTCAGTTTCGGGGATTATACATATAAGAACAAAGCCTTCGATAAATCTGCCCCATACCGCTTAATTAAGGCAAGTGTGATTTTCGGGAGCATGACTATCCGGGAGACTTCGTCTAAAAAAGTTTTTCCTGAAACAGCACCTCGAGGAGAAAACTCAGATTCGCTCTGAATTTTGATCTCCCCTGCGCGTCTGAAGTATTTTTCTATCTTAAGAGTCAGAAAGAGAAACTGTTTTAATGGAAAAGATGCGCCTGGGGAGAACCGGGCTTTTGATTGGGCGAAGCGGTTTTGGCGCTTTGCCAATACAGAGAATATCCCTCAACGATTCGGTCCATATACTCCGCAAAGCATACCATAACGGTTTTGACTTTTTCGATACTGCCAGAAACTATTCTGACAGTGAGGAGAAAATCGGAGCCGCGCTCGGTGATGTGCGCCATGATATTATTCTGGCCACCAAATCCTCTGCAGATAATAAAGATGATCTCCTTAAAGACCTGGAGACCAGTCTTAAAAACCTGCGCACAGATTATGTGGATATCCTCCAGCTTCATAATCCATCTAAAGTACCTGATCCTTTGGATCCGCAGAGTGCTCTTTCCGGGGTTCTGGAAGCCAGGAAGAGGGGGATGGTGAGATATGTTGGTTTTACAAATCACAGCCTTGAGAACGCTATCAATGCCGCCCGATCGGGTATTTATGATACAATCCAGTTTCCGCTCAGTATTCTTTCCACCAGTGATGAGCTTCGACTTATTGATGAGTGTTTGAAGAATGACTGCGGGCTTATAGCAATGAAGGCGATGGGGGGAGGGCTGATTACTAATGCCGCTGCCGCGTTTGCGTTTCTGCGTCAATATGAAAATGTGGTTCCTGTGTGGGGGATTCAGAGGGAGGAGGAACTCGATCAATTTCTGGAACTGGAGAAAAACCCACCAGTTCTCGATGAGAATCTGCGGGAACTTATAAAAAAAGATCAAAGAGAACTCTCCTTTCAATTCTGCCGCGGATGCGGATACTGTATGCCATGTCCTCAGGGAATACAGATCAACATGACAGCGCGCATGTCGCTTCTGCTCAGAAGAGCTCCTTCTCAGAATTTTCTTACTCCTGAATGGCGGGAGAAGATGCTTCTTATTAATCAATGCAGCGACTGTGGGCATTGCAGGTCAAGATGTCCTTACGGGATTGATACTCCGGAACTGCTCAGGGATAATTTGAGAGATTATCTTGAGTTCAGTAAACCAGAGGTCTGCTCTTCAGGTGAGGTAAAGGTCTGAAGTGAGTAAAAACTCAATAGGAAGGGACCTTACTTCGGGCAGTATTCCTCGTCATTTGCTTGCCATAGCCTTGCCCATGCTCCTGGGGAATCTTATTAATACCGGTTACAGTATAATTGATGCGATCTGGATCGGGCGGATTGCAGGCACCGCGGCCATAGGTGCTATTGCAGTAAGTTTTCCTGTCATTTTTCTTTTCATCTCTGTGGCATCGGGGGCCACTATGGCGACCACAATCCTTATCTCCCAGTATTACGGGGCAAGAAATTACAAGGAGGTCTCAAGAACAGTAGATACTTCCTTTGGCCTGACAATCATACTGGGAGTAGTTTTCTCTGTATTGGGTATTCTATTAGTTGACAGCATTCTTGTCTTTATGAGTACACCCCAGGATATACTGCCACTGGCCTCATCTTACATGAAAATCTCATATATGGGGTTTACCGCAATATTTCTGACTTTCCTGGTGACATCAATTCTCAGGGGCGTAGGTGATACCAGAACACCATTGTTTTTCATGAGTCTGGGTGTAGTGGTAAATGCTATCCTCGACCCTCTGCTCATTATCGGGGTCGGTCCTCTGCCTACTCTTGGTCTTGATGGAGCTGCGATTGCTTCGATTATCGCCCAGGCCATTGCTCTGATCACCGGATTGATTTACCTGAACAGCAGGAAGGGAATAATTACAGTCAGACTGAAGAAAATCTTCTGTCTTGATGGACATATTACATGGCTTATCGCGAAGATCGGTTTCCCATCCATAGTTCAGCAGTCAGCTATTTCGCTGGGAATGGCGGCAGTAACCTCTTTTGTTAACAGTTTCGGTGAGACTGCGACTGCGGCTTTCGGAGCAGCGGGCAGAATTGACTCACTGGCTTTTCTTCCTGCAATGTCAATTGGAATGTCTGTCTCGGTTATCGCAGGGCAGAACCTGGGGGCAGGAAAAAATGAGAGAGTATTCCGGGCATTCCGCTGGGGTATATTTATGACTCTTTGTATCTCGGGTTTCTTTTCGATTTTCTTTTTAAGTATCCCGGATCTGCTTGTTTCAATCTTTACTACAGATAAGAGGGTGATTGAGATCGGTTCGACCTATCTGCGGATTGTAGGCACTTCATCGATTATGTTTGCTGTAATGCAGGTTTCAAATGGAGTGATAAATGGTGCCGGACATACCATGGTCACTCTTGTTTTTACAATTCTTGCAATGTGGGGAATCAGGGTTCCGTTTGCTTCGATTCTATCAAAAAGCCCTCTGGGTTTGACCGGGATCTGGTTCTCATTTACAATTGGCTTTGCAGTTATAATGACAGCGAGCCTTATATATTACCACTCCGGCAGATGGCAGAAAGCAGTGATTCATCCTACTGAAGTTACTGAAGCATTGGTTAATACAGAAAATGCTCTTGACCCCCTTGTTGTTAATGAGCCTCTGGATCGCGGTAAAGCCGGGATCTGATATTTCCTTCCCGGAACATTATTTGCACTGAATTCTCTCAACTCTCCATCCACAGAACCGCAAAGAGGTACTATCATGGGATTCAATCCATTTCAGGAAAAAGGTATTCCCATTGAAAAGCAGTTTAAATCCTGGTCAGAGATGAACACAAAACCTTATGATCCCGAAAGCGTCCATCCCTACACCCGGGCTCGTGGAATTCTTATGAATGGAATCGAGGTAGGAGCAGCACTTTTTTACTGTAACTTTCATCGTATGATCGAAGATAAGGAATTGCGTTGTCAGCTTGCTATGGTGCGTCGTATAGAACAGCAGCAGCAAAAGATGGTGAACTGGATGATACCTGCACCAGAGACCACTTTAGAGGTGAGCATCGGGTATGAGCAGCTTGCCGTTGACCTGACAGCTTCGATGGCTCGAAATGAGCCTGATCCATATGTCAAAGCAGCTCTGGAATTTGCGCTTATCGAGGATCTCGATCACCTCTATCGTTATGCAAATCTGATGTTTAGAATCGATCCAGTAAAAGCTGAGGTAATAGTAAAAGATCTCACCGAAGTGATACCAGGACGACCCACTTTCGTTCAGCATCATCACCCTTTTGACAGTGTCAGAAACTATATAGACTGGACAAAAGCCGATCCGCTCACTCTTATGCATATAGTCACTATCATTGCGGCTGAACAGCAGACGATGAACTATTACATGAATGTGGGAAACAGGATACCAGATTTGGCCGGTCGGGGACTGTATCAGGAGATAGCGATGATTGAGGAACAGCATGTAAATCATTATGGCTCTCTACAGGATCCCAGAATATCATGGTTTGAGATGGCGGTTTGCCATGAGTACAATGAGTGTTACATGTATTATTCATGCATGAGTTCTGAAACAGATCCGAATCTTAAAAGCATGTGGCAGCAGATGCTTGAGAATGAATTGACACACCTGCAGATAGCCCGGGAAAACATGATAAAGTATGAAAAAAAAGATCCTGTTGAAATGTATCCATCAGATCTGCCGGCACTTACTGTCCTTGAGCCGGCAAAGGATTATGTGCGTCAGGTGATTGCTGATCAGTTCTCATTTACCTCTGATCAGAACGGGTTTGTACCCCTGAAAGATGTGGAGGATAGCAGCAAGTATATGCTCTTTATCAAAAAACTCTCTGGTGAAGAGAATACACCCAGTCAGCAGGCAGTTGAGGATACTGTCAAGAAAGCCGGTTTCGATTACCGACTTCAGACTCAGGGTGATTATCCTGTTCCTATTCTTAAAGAGCGTAATGCAGTGCCCACTCCGGAGGAAGTGATCAATTACATGCTTTTGTGAGTATCATTTACACCGCTAAAAAGCGGCAGATCTGATTCCTCCTTCCCGCAATAATTTATATTATCACAATATTACCTTTTCAGAAGTAAACATTGTGCGGTTTTCAAAAGAAATCTACGACATAGCTGTCATTGGAGCGGGGCCTGCTGGTCTCAATGCCGGCATTCAAATTTGCCGTGCTGGTGCCGGATCTCTTCTTCTGGTTGACAAGACCACCCCCTGGGAGCATCCGATCGCCTGTGCAGAGGGTGTGGGGAGGCTTGGTTTCGAACAGGCTGTGGATGTAAAAAAGGAATGGATAAGGCAGGAGATAAACAGTGCCTGTTTTCATGCTCCTTCCGGTTCATCGATTACTTACCGGGACAAAAACGGTGGCTATATAATTAACCGGGCGCTTATGCAGTCAGATATGGCCGAACAGATTCGAGCCATGGGTGGAGAATGCCATTTTGACTGTAAAGTCAAGAGCGTTTCTCTTTATGGAAACGGCGCTCGCAGGCTTTTGTTTATTGACGGGACAACAGTATCAGCCAGGGTGGTTATCGATGCATCAGGACCGGTATGTGGAATTGGTAAAGGCGAGAAACTGGCATGGAAACCCTCTGACCTGGAGCCTGCTTATTTTGTATGGGCAGAAGAGGTGGAGATCGAGTCGGATTTAATCCATATCTATGCCGGGCAGAAATTAGCTCCTGGGGGTTATGCCTGGGTTTTCCCAAGGGGCAGCGGTTCTAATATCGGAATAGTACTGGGTAAGAAATTTGTCGGCAAGTACAATATTCGTTCACTTCTTGATGAATTTATCCGGAAAAATTTCGGTTCGGCAAAAATTGTGCAGCGTTTTGCGGGAGCGATTCCTTGCGGGGGAAAGCACGGCCCTTTTGCGGTGAGCGGGTTAATTAAAGCTGGTGATGCGGCGAGTACAATAAATCCCATATCCAGAGCAGGGATATCTGAGGCTCTTCTTTCCGGGAAACTGGCAGGGGAGGCGGCTTTAGTGATGCTGGGAACGGCCAGCGAGCGAGAGATGAGAAGAATCTGTAAAAATTACGAGGATTCCTGGAACAGGATACGAGGTAATCGTCATATCAAACTTTCCCGGGTCAAAAACTCTCTCCTTTCAGTACCGGATGAGGATTACAATGAGGGTGCAGCGCTTCTTTCCTCAATACCTCTTGAACAGCTCACTATGTCAAAGATTTTCGCGGCCAGCCTTGGACGGTTCCCAAGGTTGGTTTGGGCTATGAGGCATTTGATGTAGACGAGTTAGAGTGTATGAAAGTACGAGGGTACGACAGTACGGAAATACAAAGATACGAGGGAATCTGTTGGTTTTAGGGTATTTCGATTGTCATATAAGTACTGGTGACACCTCTCTTCTGTTAAACCGTCATTTCATCTCATAATATAAAATCTGCATCGTACTTCAACTTTGTGGTACACTGCCTTATCGTACCCTCATTACTTTCGTGCTATCGTGCTGTCGTAACTTCGTACACTCGTAATTTCCCTATTCCCAACCATACACCGTGATGTTATAATCAACTTTCAATGATTGATACGGCGATTATTCACGAATGGCTTGTTACACTTGCCGGGGCTGAGAGTGTACTTCATTCTATTTACAAATTATACCCCGGTTCGATCTATACCCTCTTTCATGATCCTGAGCAGGTTAAAGGCACGATTTGGGATGAAAGTCGTATTAAAACCTCAATTCTTCAGAGGATCCCTTTTGCCAGAAAACATCACAGGGCTTTTCTGCCGCTTTTTCCCATGGCAATAGAGCAGTTTGATCTCAGGGATCATAAGCTTATAATCTCCTCGTCTTATGCTGTTGCCAAAGGAGTACTCAACTCTTCCGACCAGCTTCACATCTGTTACTGTCATTCACCGATGCGCTATATCTGGGATTTGACATTTGAGTATCTGGAGGCAGCAGGACTTAAAGGAGGGGCAAAAAGCTTCCTTGTGCGTTTGATGCTTCATTATATCAGGATCTGGGATACTGTTTCAGCCAACAGGGTCAATGAGTTTGTAGCAAATTCCAAATATATCGCCAACAGGATCTGGAAATGTTACAACCGGCACGCAAAGGTAATATATCCCCCTGTTGATGTTGAGAGATTCTATCTGAGCGACAAACGAGAGAATTACTTTGTTACCATCTCAAGGCTTGTTCCTTACAAAAGAGTGGACCTGATTATTCATGCATTTAATCATCTCAAGCTTCCTCTGGTTATTATAGGGGATGGTCCGGCAATGAAAAGTCTTAAGAAAATTGCTCTTCCCAACATAGAGTTTGTCGGACATCAGACAGGTGAGGAAGTGGAGAAAATATTGAGCAAGGCCAGGGCATTTGTGTTTTCTGCTGAGGAGGATTTCGGAATTGTAAATGTGGAGGCTCAGGCATCAGGACTTCCGGTGATTGCTTTTGGCAGGGGAGGGGCACTGGAGACTGTTATTGATGGAAAAACGGGGCTGTTTTTTTACAAGCAGAATCCGCTTTGCATTATCGATGCGGTACATGAGTTTCTTGCTAAAGAGGAGAAGTTTGATCCTCAGGAGATAAGAAGGAATGCGGAGAGATTTCCACGTTCGAGATTTGAGAGGGAGTTTAAGGAGTTTGTTGATGGAGCGTGGGAGGAATTTCCTTATAAGTAAAGGTTTGTGGCTTTTTAATTACCTCGGAGGTGCTTTAGTGACTTAAAGGCTTAAGTCATGATTTCATCTCGGAGGTACATCGGTGATTTAACATTTTCTCAGAGATGACATAGGGATTTTGTCTTTGATCATTGTTTCACCTCGAAGCTAACCCCTGATATAGCTTCTCCACCTCCAAACCCGAAACATCAACCCCA